>JAHELO010000097.1 GCA_024644145.1 Christiangramia sp. | reverse complement strand
CTTAAATTTATGGAACTCAGTTTATCCGTATCACCCACATTCAGCAAAGAAGAAGAAGCGAGGCTGCGCCCCAGCACATCTGTAGAATTAGTAAGACTTGTTCCCAGTTGTTCCACATCTCTCCTGTTACCACCCGTGATAATTAACCTGGATTTTGGATCTAAAAGCACTTTTCCAGAGATCCCATATTTAAACTTATTGTCTTTAAACCCATAGGCACCGTAGGCTTCAATTCGCCAGGGATCGTTCTGCCCAAAATAGGTTCTGCCGCCAAACCTGGTTCTCACGCCCTCCACATCATTAAACCCGAAAGTGGAATATACAGGACCGTAATCCCAGCCGTTAAATTCTACATAACCAGATTGAGCTATGGTGGCGATATCATATAATCTATTAAAAGCCCTGGTTTTGGTAAGGCTATCCAGCATTACATAAATCCCCTGCTCATCTTTATTTAATTCCTCCAGTCGGTTTTGAGACCAGAATTCTTCACTTCGATTAAATGCCTGAGATTGGGGATCATATACAGTAGGCTGGTAAAACGAAGCAGGTCGTTTTTTGTTGAATTCATACTCATCATAGAGGATGGTACGCTTGGCGTATACCCCACGGGAGGTTTTCTTTTTATTTAATCCAAAATCTGCCATAAAGAAATCGCGGGTGATCAGGAAAATAGAGTCATTCAAAACTTTAAAATCCTGTTCTATATAAACCTGCTTTATCCAGTTTATATTAACATCTTTCGTGGTTTCCAGGTTGATATTCTTTACTGCCCAGGTAGTATCGTTCACCCAGAAATCTCCTTTAAAGGTGAGCTCATTTTCCCGGCGGGGATAATACACAATATTGTAGCACCACTTATTGTCTATATATGCACTATCTGACAATACATAATTATAGGTATCTATTCCCGTAGTAGAAACAGGACTCACAAAACTTTTATCAAAAAACTTGATATAATTTTTATAGATATCATAATCATCATAAACGTCTTTCACGAAATCTATTAGATTCCTGTTCTGGTTGAATCCCGAATTCTTATTTCCTAATAAAATTTCCTTTTGTGCATTGAGCTGGTTATCTCCATAGACCTTATTCACCGATTCGTTGATGAACATAGGCAGATAGGTTTTGCCTGTAACACTGTTAGTATCTGTATAATCAAAAATGAATTCCATCCCGTTGAACAGCCTGTTTTTAATAAGTGAGCTGTCTATGGTATTTATATCGAATTCCAGTTTTTCGTACTCCTTGTAAGAATATTGTTTGAATGCTTTAACACCGTTACTTCTCCGGTTCTCCCACACCTTCTTAAGAATATCTATGGCCGGGTTATTCTTTTTGGAGGTTTTCCCGCGGTAGATAACCACCTCATCCAGGCTGGCAGCTTCCTCCTCAAGGGTAATGGTTATACCGAGGTTCACTGTAGCCTTCAAGGGCACTTTTAAGGTTTTATATCCTATAAAAGATACCAATAGTGTATCATGATTATTATCTGACTGCAGATAGAATTCACCTTCCTCATTAGTGGTAGTACCAGTAGTAGAATTGGCAAATACTACATTTGCAAAGGGGACAGATTTTCCCGAATTATCATTTACCAGTCCTCCAACCTTGGTTTGAGCCTGAAATTGGGTACTACATATAATTAAGAGGAAAAGAAAAAAGGCGTGTTTGCTCATTATTGGATAAAAAAAAACTTCATCACGAGGATGAAGTTTCAAATATAGTTTGAATAGGCTTATTTATACATGACCTTTTTCACAGCTTTAACAACATCATCGCTGTTTGGAAGCCATTCCTGTAAAAGTCCCGGTGAATATGGCGCCGGAGTATCTGCCGTATTTAATTTAATTATTGGTGCATCCAGGTAATCAAATGCTTTAGACTGTACCTGGTATGTGATTTCTGTGGCTACATTGCCAAATGGCCATGCTTCCTCAAGGATCACCAAACGGTTGGTTTTCTTCACAGATTCAAGAATAGCATCATGATCCATAGGACGAACAGTTCTAAGATCGATGATCTCACAAGAGATATTTTCTTCAGCAAGCTGATCGGCGGCTTTATAAGCCTCCTTAATTATCTTTCCGAAAGAAACGATAGTTACATCACTACCTTCCCTTTTAATATCTGCTTTTCCAATTTCAATAAGGTATTCCTCTTCTGGCACTTCCCCTTTATCACCGTACATTTGCTCACTTTCCATGAAGATCACCGGATCGTCATCGCGTATCGCTGCCTTTAAAAGACCCTTAGCATCGTATGGATTAGAAGGTACAATCACTTTTAAACCAGGAGTATTCGCATACCAGCTCTCAAAAGCCTGAGAGTGTGTAGCCCCTAACTGACCAGCAGAACCGGTAGGCCCACGAAAAACAATAGGGATATTAAACTGGCCACCGCTCATTTGTCTCATCTTGGCGGCGTTATTAATGATCTGGTCAATTCCAACAAGAGAAAAGTTGAAGGTCATGAATTCAATAATAGGACGATTCCCATTCATTGCCGATCCTACCCCGATCCCTGCAAAACCAAGTTCAGCAATTGGAGTATCTATAACTCTTTCAGGACCAAATTCGTCTAGCATTCCTTTAGAAGCTTTATAGGCTCCGTTGTATTCAGCAACTTCCTCTCCCATTAAATAGATGCTGTCGTCCAGACGCATTTCTTCGCTCATCGCCTCGGCAACGGCTTCTCTAAATTGAATTGTCCTCATTATATAAAATCTAATTTTTTATTCCTGCAGAGCAAAAATAGTAATTCATTAAGGTATATACCATATTTGCCGAGTAAAATTTTACATACATTCACTATTCTGAATCTGCCCGAATACCAGACTAGCGGAATATTCAATTTTCAGGAGCTTTTCCTGAACTTATACCTGAATTACCCCCAAAAGCTTAAATTTTGCTTAAATTTTCACAGAAAAATGTGATTAATTTTATTATGCATGCATAGCATTTTTTGATTTAAAATACTTACCTTCGTCAACGAAAACGTTTTATTAAAAAAAGAACTTTATATATGAAAATCCTAGTATGTATTAGTCACGTGCCTGACACTACATCAAAAATCAATTTTACTGATGGAGATACCAAATTTGATACTAACGGAGTTCAGTTTGTGATCAATCCTAATGATGAATTTGGTCTTACAAGAGCAATGTGGTTTAAAGAAAAGCAAGGCGCGAGTGTAGATGTGGTAAATGTTGGAGGAGCTGAAACCGAGCCTACTCTTAGAAAAGCACTTGCTATAGGTGCAGATTCTGCCATTCGTGTGAATACCGAGGCAAAAGACGGCTTTCAGGTAGCTAAAGAGCTTGCTAAAGTGGTAAAAGACGGAGGCTATGACCTGGTAATCGCTGGAAGAGAATCTATAGATTATAATGGTGGTATGGTTCCGGGAATGTTAGCCGGACTTATTGATGCCAATTTTATAAATAACTGCATCAGCCTGGAAATCGAGGGTGAAAATGCCAAGGCCATTCGTGAGATCGATGGAGGTAAAGAAACTTTAACTGCTTCCCTTCCATTAGTTATTGGGGGGCAAAAAGGTCTTGTAGAAGAAAGTGACCTGCGTATACCTAATATGAGAGGAATCATGCAGGCCAGAAAAAAACCTCTTAACGTTGTAGAACCTTCAGAAAGCGGTACAAAAACTGAAGCGGTGAAATTTGAAAAACCGGCTCCAAAAGGAGCGGTTAAATTAATTGACCCAGATAATCTGGATGAATTGATAGACCTTCTTCATAATGAAGCGAAGGCCATCTAATTGATCTAGTTACGGTCCTAAAAAGAATTTCAAATTATTAAATCAGAAGAAAAATGTCAGTTTTAGTATATATAGAATCAGAAGAAGGAAAATTCAAGAAAGCTGCTTACGAAGTTGCTTCCTATGCAAAAGAAGTAGCAGGAATGATGGGAACATCTGTAACTGCTGTTACTTTTAATGCTGAAGATATTTCAGAGCTAGGAAAATATGGTGTAGATAAAGTATTAAAGGTAGGTAACGATAAGCTTAAGAACTTTAATGCAGAAGCATATGCCGATGCTCTTAAGCAGGCTGCAGAAAAAGAAGGTGCAAAAGTGGTAGTATTAAGCCAGAGCGCTAACAGTAAATATCTTGCACCGTTATTAGCAGTACAGCTTCAGGCGGGATATGCCTCAAATGTAGTGGCCCTGCCGGAAAGTACAGAACCATTTACCGTTAAAAGAACAGCATTTACCAATAAGGCATTCAGCTTCACCAAGATCGATACAGATGTTAAGATTGTAGGGGTGGCCAAGAATGCTTTTGGTCTTAAGGAAGTTCAAGCAGACGCTGCCGCCGAAGATTTTAACCCTGAATTATCTGCTGAAGACTTTTCAGTAAACGTAGAATCTGTAGATAAGGCGACTAATAAGGTAACCATCGCCGATGCTGAAGTGGTAGTTTCTGGTGGTCGTGGCTTAAAAGGTCCGGAGAACTGGGGAATGATAGAAGAGATGGCAGATATACTTGGCGCTGCGACGGCATGTTCCAAACCGGTTAGTGATATGGGATGGAGACCGCATAGTGAACACGTTGGCCAGACCGGGAAACCTGTAGCCTCTAATTTATATATAGCCGTTGGTATTTCAGGTGCTATTCAGCATCTTGCAGGGATCAACGCGGCCAAAACCAAGGTGGTGATTAACAACGATCCGGAAGCTCCTTTCTTTAAGGCTGCAGACTATGGAGTTGTTGGAGATGCCTTTGAAGTGGTGCCTAAGCTAAATGAAAAATTGAAGGAATTTAAAGAGAAAAACGCATAATTTTCATAAATTGCGACCCATAAAGGGGCTGTCTAAATTTGGTAAACCTCCTTATTTTAGACAGCCTTTTTAATTTACTGATGTATGAGTTTAGTGCGACTGAATATCAAGGGAATATCTTATAGTCAAACACAAAACGGAGCTTACGCATTGATCCTCAGCGAAGTTGGGGGTGAACGTAAATTGCCTATTGTGATCGGAGCATTTGAAGCACAATCTATTGCAATTGCCCTGGAAAAAGAGATCAAACCTCCCCGACCCCTTACCCACGATCTTTTCAAAAACTTTTCAGACAGGTTCGAGATCGTAGTTAAACAGGTAATTATTCACAAACTGGTTGATGGCGTTTTTTATTCGAGCCTTATTTGCGAAAGAGAAGGTATAGAAGAAATCATAGATGCCCGTACCAGTGATGCCATCGCCCTGGCACTTCGTTTTAACGCACCCATATTCACTTACAAGAACATTCTGGACAAAGCCGGCATCTATCTGAAAGCCGAGGAAAAACAGCGTGAAAAGGACGAGAAGGAAGAAGAAGAGATCATAGAAGAAGAACTGCTTACAGATGAGATAGAATTAGCTTCTGAAGATACTTCAGATTATAAAAAAATGTCTCTGGAAGAGTTAAAAGAACTCCTTTCTCAAGCTGTGAGTCACGAAGATTATGAAAAAGCGGCCCGCATCAGGGACGAAATTTCCAAAAGAAAATAACCCGAAATGAACAAAATCTGGTGTTGCCTATTCCTGATCGTATTCTCCATTACGTCAGCCAATTCTCAAACTATTTCTAAAAACTGGCAACTGGATCGCACACAGGATGTCCCCGGCCAGGAACAGATCTTTGGAACTGCGACTGACCTGAATTTTAAAGAAGGTCGGTTTGAATTCATTTCTGAATCTGGGAATGATACTATAGCCAGCGGTGATTATTTATACCAGAATAAACTTCTGGTATTATTTTACAACAAACCAAAAGATACGATACAAAATCTCAGGGTGACTGCCCTTACAGATTCTACCATGGCTATCACTTCCAGGGGTTCCAGGTACAATCTTAGAGTACAGGATAAAAGCGTGGTGGAGGTAATTCCTGCCAAAACTGCCAAACAAATGATCCCCAGTGAGGGAATTAGTACTTCTAGCTTAATTAGGGGAATTATAGGAATGATGGTTCTTATAATCATTGCATTTTTATTTAGCAGTAACCGGAAGGCCATTAACTGGAAAACTGTTGGTATGGGTCTTGCGGCACAGTTGATCCTCGCCGTTGGGGTACTTAAAATTACGGTAGTGCAGAATGTATTTGAATTCGTTGGGAATATTTTCGTGCTTATCCTGGATTTTACAGCTGCCGGTAGTGAGTTTTTACTAGGTGGAATGATGGATGTAGACAGTTTTGGATTCATCTTCCTGTTCCAGGTACTTCCAACTATAATATTCTTTTCAGCATTAACCTCGGTGCTATTCTATTTAGGTGTAATCCAGATCATCGTTAAGGGAATGGCCTGGATATTAACAAAATTACTTGGGATCTCGGGACCGGAGAGTTTAA
>JAHELO010000096.1 GCA_024644145.1 Christiangramia sp. | reverse complement strand
AATCTTCCTGAGATTAAAAGCTTAAATGCCTTAAGATTTATCTTTTGAAGGGAATAAATGAATTCTTCATAAAATCCCGCAACAAATGCTACCACACCACCAGATACACCAGGAACCTTATTAGCAGCTCCCATCGCCAGACCTTTTAAGACCAGCAAAATTTTGTCTGTTAGCGTTCTAGTTTGCTGCATCTGGAACTTGAGGATTTTGGGTGGCAACCACCTCCAGGATCACGATTAAAAGAAATCCCGCAAGCATTAACACCAGAGCCCAAAGGGTTTGAGGATCCCCCTGAAAATTCCACGGCAGTACAGAGGCTTCGCGCAATACCACTTCTTTATCTCCATAAATGGCACTTTCCAGTACTTCTTTCCAGGGCCATATTTTATTAAGAGAACCAGCGATGAAACCGGTTAAAACCGCCAAAGTAATACTGCTATAATGTACAAATAGCCACTTCAGGATCTTAGAAAAAGTAAGTAATCCAAATATCGCTCCCAGGGCAATAACCCCAAGGGTCTTCACATCAAAATCGTGTGCAGCTTCAGTAACAGATTTATAGGCGCCAAGCAGAACCAGGATAAAAGCGCCGGAAATGCCCGGCAAGATCATAGCGCAAACAGCGATCGCGCCAGCAAAAAATAAAAAAAGCGAACTTGAATTAGGCGAAAGGGGAGGCAGACTCACAATATAAAATGCAACTGCAGCACCAATGATTAAGGCAAGGAAGACCTTTAAACTCCATTTAGGGATCTGTTTGGCCACAAACCAAATACTGGCAAGGACGAGTCCGAAAAAGAAAGACCAGATAAGTACCGGATGGTTTTCCAGCAGATAATTGGCAAGACGCATTACAGTGAATATACTTATAAGAATACCTGTGAATAACGCGACGATAAAATTACCGTTCAGTTTTTTCCACATGGCAGCAAATCCCTCTTCCTGCCAAATAGTAAAAAGTGCAGGATTTACTCCGCTTATGGTAGAGATCAGTTCTTCGTAAATTCCAGAAATAAAAGCTATAGTACCTCCAGAAACGCCAGGGACCACATCTGCGGCTCCCATGGCCATTCCTTTAAGGGTGACCTTGAGGTAATCCAAAAAACTTCGTTGCATCTTCTTTATTTATGAATTCGCCCAAAGGTAGCAAAATTACTAAGAGAGCTTAACGAAGGAATTTATAATTTGCTTTACGCTTTTGCGGTTAAAAATGTTTGGGAATAGTTCTTCTATTATGATATAGTATTCTGAATCTATCTTCAAGGCATTATTTAAATGGAAATATCCTTTTTCGCCGTTATTGGTAGAGAAAAACAAGCCCGCCATACGGTATTCAATTTCGGCGGTATTGGGATAAAATTCCAGTGCCTGGAGCATACTGGTAATGGCAGTTTCATATTCGCCCAGGCCAATAAGAATATCACATCTTCTAATCCAGGTCTCCAGTTCATAATTTCCCAGTTCAAGGCTTTTCTTGTATCCCTGTTCTGCTTCTTCAAAGAAATTAAGCCTGCTATTAATTTTTGCATATCTTTTCCAGTAAAGTACATTTTCTTCATCAATGTTTATAGCCTTATTGATGTAATACAATGCCTTCTGGAAATTACGTTTTTTGATATAGAAATCTGTAATAGCGATCCAGCCCTTATCCAGTAAAGGATCTTCATGAACTGTCTGTTTGTAATTTTTTAAAGCCAGGTCTTCACAGCCTAACTTTTCAAAACACTTACCAATTCTCAAATAAGCGAACGAGGTTGGGTCTTCAAGTTCAAGAGTAATATTATAATTTTCTATGGCCTCGTTGTAGCGTTTCAACTTCTCCAGAACTTTACCCTTTTCCAGATATGCGCCAACAAATCTGTCATCACTTATAATTGCAAAATCAAATGCGGCCAGAGCTTTCCCATATTCCTTAAGATCAAAGTACTGCTTACCTACCTGATGCCAGGCTACTTCACAGTAAGGATTTTTATTAAGGTAAAGGTTCAGGTAATCTATAGCCTCTGTTTTTTGTTCGAGAAAATCAAAACAATACATGATATTATAAAGAGCGGAATAGTCCTCTTCATCTGCCTCAAGGCATTTCATGAAACTGTATTTTGCATTTTCAAAATCTTCAAGAAAAAGGTATTCCATCCCAATAAGCGAAAAGATCTCTGCATCTTCCAGAGTAATCTCCAGTGCGGCCTGCAGCATCTTTATGGCTTCGGCGTGCATATCCCGTTTAGAATAGATCTGGGCTTTCTGAATATAGATTTCCTCGTTAGAAGTTTCCAGCTCTTTCAATTCATTTAAAATACCATCAGCCAGATCCAGTTTATCTTCAAAAACCAGGATCTCTACCTTGAATAACCTCAGGTTAACCGAAGCCGGATGTTGGGCAAGGCCCATTTTCACTGCTTTTTTTGCAAGTGAGATTTTACCGTTTTCCAGGTAATGATTGATAATATTTTCAAACTCATTCGAATCAAAGA
The DNA here is from genome assembly GCA_024644145.1 of Christiangramia sp. Classification (GTDB taxonomy): domain Bacteria; phylum Bacteroidota; class Bacteroidia; order Flavobacteriales; family Flavobacteriaceae; genus Christiangramia. Next base: position 3,876 of record JAHELO010000096.1, on the reverse strand, counting down.
ACAAAACATCATTGGTCTTAAGCATAGATTCGAAGCGGGAAAGTGAGAAATTATCTTCTTCGTTATGGCTTAGTTGCATAAGAGAGGGATTATGGGATTTCTACTGTACTAAAGTTATAAATGATTAAAGGAGATCTGGGTATTACAGTGTATTGTTGTTAACAAAATAATTAACATTCCTTTTTATCTTTTTCTATTTCTCTGAGTATGTCAACAATAATGCCACAACCTTTCAGTATTTCTTCCTCAGAGATGGTAAGCGGTGGAGTGAGCCGTACTGCCCGTTTCTCGAACAATAACCAGAAAAGTATCAGCTGTCTTTCCTTGGCTTCTAATATTAATTTATCGGCAATTTCGGCAGATTCTAAGATTAGGGCGAGCATTAACCCTCTTCCTCTAATTTCCTGAATAAACGGATGTTGTAAGTTTTTTCTGAATAATTTCTCCTTTTTGATCGTTTCCTCCATCAGGTTAGTTTCGGTGATCTCCCTGAGGGTGGCCAGAGCTGCGGCCGCGATAAGGGGGTTCCCGCCAAAGGTGGTTATATGGCCTAATTTCGGGTTATCCATTAAGAGGTCCATCAATTCTTCTGAAGCCGAAAAAGCTCCTACCGGTAAACCTCCTCCCATACCTTTTCCCAAAGCTACTATATCTGGTACCACATCAAAATTTTCGAATCCGAAAAGTTTTCCGGTGCGTCCAAAACCTGGCTGAATCTCATCCAGAATTAGTAAGGCTCCAACATCTTCACAACGTTGCTTCACTTTTTGAAGATAATCATTGGCAGGCATTATAAATCCGGCTCCTCCCTGAATCGTTTCGAGAACAACTGCGGCAGTTTTTGTGGTGATTTTATGGAGATCATTCTCGCTATTAAAATCTATGAAAGCTATATCACCAATAAGAGGCCGGAAGGGTTGTACCCGTTCTTCATAATCCATTAAGCTTAAAGATCCCATGGTATTTCCATGATAAGCATTTCTGGCCGCAATGATCTCTGTTCTTCCAGTGGCTCTTCGTGCCAGCTTTAAAGCACCTTCAATCGCTTCTGTCCCTGAATTTACGAGGTAGGTTTTGTTTAGCGAGCCGGGCAGGTGAGTGGATAGAAGTTTGGTCAATTCCACTGCAGGTTTTTGAACATATTCGCCATATACCATTACATGGAGGTATTTGGAAGCCTGTTCCTGAATCGCTGTTACAACACGGGGATGCGAGTGGCCAAGGCTGCAGGCAGATACCCCGGCTACAAAGTCCAGGTGTTGCTTACCGTCTGTAGTGGTAATATAAGATCCCTGGGCATGTGAAACCTCAAGCGCCAAGGGATGGGGCGTGGTTTGCGCCTGATATTTTATAAAATCTTCTTTCAACCTATTGATTCTTTTGAATTCTCTTTTTCACCGCTGGTTTTGGCCTGGAATTCGGTTTGATTGAATCTGATGGAACCTCTTTTTTAAATTTTAGACTGTCGGCTTTCCTGTTCTTTAACACCTCAGGCTTCAGTCTGGAGTTTTTGTTTAAAAGGAGATCGTCTTTTTCCCGGTCATCAAAGAATTCATCGGGTTCTTCTGGCAGGGATATGCCTTTTATTTTAGGCAGTTCTGGTTCCGGTTCCCCCTCGAACAAACCTTCTTTTGTAACTATCCGTTCATCTCCGCGCCAGTTGAATCCTTGTAACTTTCTAGCGTTGGGTGGAAATTCTTCTTCCGGAGTAAGCTTGCCGTCAACCTGATTATAATAATAAATATCACTTATCTGCTGCTCGTCGAACAATATTTCTACAGAGCTGGCTAAGGTTTTATTAATCCCGATTAGCTGATTTTCACTATTGCGCATATAATTAAGGGTCTCGGTATTCTTATCTATTACCACCTTTTCTAAAGCATTATCTGTAAAATAACCCGTGAGTACCTTGCCTTTTAATTGATTATATCCTTCTATACTGTCCTTTTGAATTAAAAAAGCATTATCAAATACCATTAAAGAGTCCAGTTTTTCAGTTTTGGTATTGCTATGCAGGCGTATGCTGTCACCGGTCATTTGGTTATCACCAGACCAAAGCACTGGTTTTGTCTTTCCTCTGCGGCTTATATTTATAAGTTTGGTAAGTCCCGATTGCTGGTCTGTAAAGATCGAATCGCTCTTTCCGCTCATAGGATTTTCGCCGCTTTCGTCCTCTTTGAAAATCCTTACATTATAATAACCTCTGATAACACGTTTTTCAGGTTTCCCGGTAATCATTATCGTATCACTATGAATAAAAAGCGTATCCCGGTCCTGCAGGCTCGCCGCAAGGGCTCTTTTTGTAATAAAAACTGAATCTTTATCACGGTATACCTCGGCATAATGTCCTGTTACCCGGCTGTCGTTTATGGTGTCTATTACCCTGATATTATTGGTGGCAGAAGCAAAACTATTTGCACGGTTAAAATATAAGCTGTCACCTTTTAAGATACGATTGTCATAATTGATTCGGGAATTCTTAACGAAATATCCATTATCTGCTCTTGTGTCATAAAATCCCCGTTCGCAATAAACTGTGCTGGTTTCGCTGGTAATTGTTGATGGACCATATAAATAGGCGTGGCCGCTTTCAGAGTAAAAATCAAGCTGGTCAGAATGGATCGTATATTCGGGATTGGTTACCACTACCTCATTAATAAAACTATACTTATCTTCTTCCATGTAATACCGGCCTATCTTACTGGTAAGTACACTGGCAGTATCGGTTACTTTTCCTCCGCTACGGTAATAGGCCTGCTGCTTAATTCGGTCAAAAAATAAACTGTCGGTCTCCAATGTGGTTTGAGGCCTGGTCATTCTAACGTTTCCACTGGCAAAGGCGAATTCAGTATTTCCGTTATATTCAGCATATTTACTGGTCATACTTACACTATCACCCTGTTGCATTCTGATATTCCCGTAAGCTTTGAAGAAGTTGGCACTTTTATAAAAAACGGCATTATCACACCAGACCTCAATTCCGTCATGGTCAAAATATACCTGGTTGTCTACTTTGCTTAAAATAAGTGCGCCGGGATACCGCTCCTCGTTCTTAAGGGTCCTGTCTGAATCATAACTGATTTCCTGACTTTTCTGGGCCGTAAGGGAAAGCGTAAATATGAGGATTATAAAAGATAAAAAGTATGTTCTCAAGTAGCCGAATTTTTCTCCAAAAGTAAGAAAATATCAGCTAGCATTTTCTGGCAGCAAAACTGTTTACACTTTGTAAGTACAGTAATTAGATACATATGAAGAAAAAAGGCTACCAAATGGCAGCCTTTTTTATATATATAATATGTGCTTTTAATATTATCTCTGGATGGTCTGCTTTCTATCAGGCCCTACAGATACCATCTTAATTGGCACTTCGAGTTCTTTCTCCAGGAAGTCCACATAATCATTGAACTCCTTAGGCAGAGAAGAAGGGTCGGTCATTTTAGTTAGGTCTTCTTTCCAGCCCTTTACTTCAGTGTATACCGGTTCCAGGTTTTCCGGTTCGATGTTATAAGGTAAATGCTTTATAACTTCACCCTTATATTTATAAGCGGTGCAAACCTTTAATGTCTCAAAACCACTAAGAACATCTCCTTTCATCATGATTAACTGAGTGATTCCGTTCACCTGTACGGCATATTTCAATGCTACTAGGTCCAACCATCCGCAACGTCTTTTTCTACCGGTAGTAGCACCAAATTCGTTCCCGATCTTGCCCATTTTCTCTCCAATCTCATCAAAAAGTTCGGTAGGGAAGGGGCAACTACCAACCCGTGTGGTATAAGCCTTGAAAATTCCAAATGCCTCGCCTATATCTCTGGGTGCAACACCAAGCCCTGTACAGGCTCCGGCAGCTGTTGTATTAGATGAAGTTACAAATGG
>JAHELO010000095.1 GCA_024644145.1 Christiangramia sp. | reverse complement strand
CTGAAATTACTGAATTAACCAATAATACCCTTGGAGCTAAAGCCTTTTTAAAACCAGATGAAACCAGTAAAATAACCTTAGATCTTACTGCTCTTAAAGAATACCGCAGGGGTGGCGACAAGTTGGAATTAGCTCCTCATTTAACTGATATTACTGAACAATTAGACCATAACACCTTTATTGGTGGTTTAACCTATGATTTTTCAAATCCAGAGATGACCAGCAATTATTCGGTATATGTTTCGGGACAACACACAGACAGGAAAAGCTTTTATGGTGGCCTAGGCGGTGGCCGCACCTCACAGGATAGCATTGCTGCTTCGAGTGCCTACGGAAATACAAAAGACCTTGCTCTTCTGGGAGGGTTTCAGTTTACAAGGAATTTTAAGAACAACGATGTACTAACCACAGGAATAGAATACAATCATAGTAATACAGAAGATATAATTTCTGGTTATGACCGGTTTATAGACCAGGAAGTAAATTCATATGCGGCATTCGGTCAATATGAATGGAAACCTGTAGAAAAATTTACGGCGTTACTCGGCGCGCGGCTGGACCATATTTCGGTAAAAGGAGATTATGCAGTAGGAAATATCCAACGTAATTCCGAGATAGATCAAACTGTTTTGAGCCCCAGATTAACTGTTTTATATGATATCACCAAAGAATTACAATTTAGAGGTGGATATGCCAGAGGTTTCAGGGCACCCCAGGCTTTTAACGAAGATCTGCATATATCTTCAGTAGGCGGAGAACCGCAGTTCGTGATCCTTTCGAATGATTTGAAAACAGAATATTCCAATGCGTATACTGCTTCTTTTAATTATTCTAAAAGCATCAATAAGCTACAAACCGATTTTCTCCTCGAAGGATTTTATACAGAATTACAGGATCCGTTTACTACGGTAAGCACAGGAGCTAGCTTACCCAACGGCTCTATTCTAAAGGAAGTGCGAAACGGTAGCGGCGCCTATGTGACAGGAACCAACTTTGAAGTTGGGGTCTCCCCTTCTTCTGCTCTTACTTTTCAATTGGGAGGCACCTACCAGCAATCCATATATAAAGAAGAACAGGTACTTTTTGAAGCGAGTGCCGCCAGCGAGGAAGAAGATATAATTATTTCAGAATTTGTAAGGAATCCCGATTTTTACGGCTATTTAAATATCAACACCTCCCCGTTTGAAAATTTTTCCGCTGATATCACCGGGACCTACACTGGTAAAATGACCATCCCGAAGGTGATAAACTCTAACGGATTACTGGCTCTTACTCAATCTCCCACTTTCTGGGATATGAATTTAAAATTGAGTCAGCATTTAGACATAACAGAAGATTTTCACATCAACCTAAGTACGGGTGTTCAGAATGTGTTCAACTCTTATCAGGATGATTTTGATACCGGCCCTACCCGGGATTCAGATTACATTTATGGACCATCCAGGCCCCGTACTTTTTTCTTCGGAATTAAAATAGGAAACCTCCACGATTAATCCCTGTACCGATGAAAAGAATACTCCTTATATTTCTATTACTCTTCTCTTACACCACCCGCGCACAGCAGGAGGAGATCCAATGGATAGGATTTGAAGAGTTGGAAGATTCACTAAAAATAGAATCCAAACCTGTGGTGATCTATTTTTATACAGACTGGTGTGTGTACTGTAAGAAAATGGAGAAAAATGCCTTTAAAGACAGGCAGGTAGTGCAATGGCTGAATCAGGAATTCTATGCCGTAAAAATGAATGCAGAGAGTACTGAGCCGGTTGTTTTTGAGGGCCAAACGTTTTTAAACGAACAGGCCAGGGTACAAAGGAATGGGATACATCAAATTCCACTTCTATTGGCGGGGAGAAAAGATAAACCCATTTCCTTCCCGGTGGTAATGGTACTGGATGAGAATTTTAAGGTTAGGATAAAAAGCCACGAATACCTAACCTCTGAAAAAATGAGGAGATTACTAAAAAGCTGAGCCGAAATTTATAAACCCCGCTCTTTCTGTATCTGTTCGTAAGCTTCCTGAACCTTGGTAAATTTTTCCTGAGCGCCTTTTTTATAAGCTTCATCCATATGCCCAAGTTTATCAGGGTGATACTTTTTAGCCATTCTTCGGTAAGCTTTTTTAACTTCAGCATCGCTGGCAGATTTATCAATCTCGAGAATCGTATAGGCATAGTCGGCATTTTTAAAGAACATGGCCTTGATGCTTTCAAAATCCCTGTGTCCTATTTGTAAATAGCCGGCAATATTCTTGATGATCTCAGCTTCAGCCTCACTTACGTGCCCATCTGCCTGCGCAATTCCAAAAAGGAAATGAAGAATCTGTAGCCTGGTAGGGTATTTGGTTCTTGCAGCGAGGTACCTGCCAATATTTGAGGCCGAAACCTGCCGGTTCTTAACTACCTCATTGAAAGTTCTAAAAGTCGCATTCGCACGTTCCTTACCATAAGCCTGGACAAAATAAGATCTAACGTAATCCAGTTCCTTTTGAGAAACCTGTCCGTCTGCTTTTATCACAATGGAACATAGTGACAAAAGATTCAGTTCAAAATCACCGGGAGAGACACTTTGCTTTTGTTCACCGAAAAGGGAACTAAAAACTCCTCCCGACGAACGAATATAATTATCCAGTAAAGATCCTATTATAAATCCTAGAATAGCACCGGGAAACCTGAAGTACATATATCCCAGAATTGCGGCAAGCCATTTGATCATTGGGCGATTTTTCTTTAGCGGCTAAGATAACATTTCTAATTTTTAATCGGGAATTTAGACCAGTCTGTTCTTGGCTTTTGTTATAAACTGAACCTATTAGCACATAGTAATTTGAGATATGCAGGCTGAACTTAATTTGGTATCTTTGTCACTCATTAAAGTTTAATAAAAAGATAATATATATGTATCCAGCAGAATTAGTAAAACCAATGAGGGAAGATCTTACCAGTATTGGTTTTCAAGAATTACATACAGTCGAAGACGTAGAAAAGGCAATGCAATTGAAAGGCACTACTTTAGTAGTAGTGAATTCTGTTTGTGGTTGTGCCGCTGCAAATGCACGCCCGGGAGCTAGAATGTCTCTGCAGAATGCTAAAAAACCAGATAATCTGGTAACTGTTTTCGCGGGTGTAGATAAAGAAGCTACAGAGAAGGCCAGAGATATGATGGTACCATTCCCTCCTTCTTCTCCTTCTATGGCATTGTTCAAAGATGGGGAACTTGTTCATATGCTAGAACGTCATCATATTGAAGGGCGCCCGGCAGATATGATCGCTGAGAACCTTATTGGTGCTTATAACGAATTTTGCTAATTTTTTTAAAATTTAGCAGCTTGAGCCACGCTTGTCGCGTGGCTTTTTTATATCCCTAATTTGAAATAGTTATTTTAGCACTTTTAAATTGAGATGAAAAGATTTTTTTCCTATCCCCTATCGGTCGTTTTCTATAAATTCTTTTTCCTTAGCATGCTCATTTTCCACCCGATACAGTGGATATGTTTAAAATTAGGCGGTTACCAGGCCCATAAAAAGAGCGTGGATATTTTCAACCTGTTCCTGCTTCGTTCCCTGAATATTCTGGGAACTACATTCGATATCGAAAATCCTTATAACCTGCCGGCAGATAAAACCTATATTTTTGTGGCCAATCATCAGGGAATGTATGACATCCCTCCAATTATCTGGCATTTTCGAAAACACCATCCTAAGTTTGTTAGTAAAAAGGAACTGGGAAAAGGGATTCCAAGTATATCTTTTAATCTAAGACATGGAGGCTCGGTACTAATAGACCGGAATAACCGCCGGGAATCTTTGCTGAAGATGAGCAAATTTGGTGATTACCTTAAAGAGACAAAAAGATCTGCAGTGATATTTCCTGAAGGTACCCGTAGCCGAAACGGAGCGCCGAAAGAATTCAGGAAAAATGGAATGATGATGCTTTTTAAAAAATTACCCGAAGCGGTTGTGGTTCCTATCACTATCAACAATTCCTGGAAACTTTTTAAACACGGAAACTTCCCGATTGATCTTGGCGTGAACGTAAAACTGAAGGTTCATGAACCTATTCCTGTGAATACAGAAGATCCTGAAAGCCTTGCGGCCAAAGTAGAAAGAACTATAACTGCAGACATAATTTAACCCAAACCTATGCCCGAAAATTCTTTAATAGAAAATACCATTCAATTTGTAAAGAGAACCCTGGAGGGTGCTGAAGGTGGTCATGACTGGTTTCATATTGAGAGAGTATATAATAATGCCAGGCTCATCGCAGTAGGGGAAGATGCCGATTTGCAAGTTGTTGAACTGGGTGCCCTTTTACACGATATCGCCGATTCAAAATTTCACGCAGGAGATGAGACCGTTGGACCCAAAGTGGCTACAGAATTTCTAAGAAACCAGGAAGTATCTGAGGCTAAAATAGAACATGTTGTAAAGATCATAGAGAACATCTCCTTTAAAGGTGGGAACACTCAAAAAAACTTCAGTTCACCTGAACTGGATATAGTACAGGATGCTGACAGGCTGGACGCCCTGGGAGCAATAGGAATAGCGAGATGTTTCAATTACGGCGGATATAAGGGAAGAGCTTTATACGATCCAGCAATTAAGCCTAATCTTAATATGACCAAGGAAGAATATAAAGCTTCCAACGCTCCAACCATCAATCATTTCTACGAAAAATTATTACTCCTAAAGGATCGCATGAATACTGAAACAGGCAGAAGAATTGCTGCAGACAGACATGCGTTTATGGTAAAATATCTGGATCAATTTTACTCTGAATGGGAGGGCAAAGCATGATTTATTTGAGCTTCTGGCATTCTGGACAAAAATAGGTACTCCGGCCACCAACTTTAATCATTTCTATTTTGCCTTTCCCGTTAGGGCAATTCTCGCCACAGGACCGGTGAGACCGTAAATAAGTTTCCGGTAAGGGCTCACCTTCAGATTTATTTTTAGTAACCGTTTTCAGAATATTTTGCATTTTCTTATAAGTGGCGGTCACCTCATCGGTATTTAAATTTTCTATGCGGCTTTTTGGATGAATTCCGCATTGAAATAATATTTCATCTACATAAAGATTTCCCAACCCAGCAATAAAAGACTGATCCATCAAAGCCGTCTTAACACTTCCTTTTTTACTTTCGAATAACTGTAAAAAATTCTTCTGGCTGATATCAGATGCATGTGGACCGAGTTTTTGCTGTTCACGGAATGTCTCAATGCTATCGGCCAGGAATAGCTTACCAAACTTTCGTGGACAGATAAAGGATAGTTTTGCACCATCCTGAAAGGTAAGAGTAAGCTGAGCATGCTTATGCACCTCATTATGTGTGAAATAATCCATTTTCCCGGTCATCCCGAAATGAATTACTAACACCCTGCCCTTTTTCATTTCAAGAAATAGATATTTCCCTATTTGAGTGGTAGAAGTGAATTCATTATCGAGTAAAGCTGATTTAAACTCTTCCTGTGGATTTTGAAAGATCTTAGGTGCTCCAAGCTCTACATCTACAATTTTCTGATGCAGGCTTGTGGAATCAATATAAATTTTTTGATATGCAACTTCTGGTAATTCAGGCATACATTTTATTTTTAATGTACTAAAAGTTCCACTTTTCTGAAAATCGATTTTAAAAGAGTTTCATCTGTCCATCTTTATACTCCTCGTGTAGCTTACAGTTTAAGTGTGGCTTATCTCTACCGGCCAGGTATAGTTTCCTGGCAATTTTAAACTGCTGTCTAACCTGGTCTGCGAATTCACCCTCGCCCTTCATTCTTGTTCCAAACCTACTATCATTCAAACTCCCGCCGTGAATATTTTCAATTTGATGTAATACTTTATCTGCCCTATCTGGCATTGCTTTTCTTATCCAATCTGTAAATATCTCGCCAATTGCACCATTAAGCCTTACAATGGTATAGCCCACGGATAGTGCTCCCCTGTTCGCAATTTCCTTTACAAGCGGCATAATTTCATGATTATTAATAGATGGTATTATAGGAGCCATCATTACGCTTACAGGAATATTGGCCTGAGACAGCTTTTCTACAGTCTCGAGTCTCTTTTTTATACTGGCGGTTCTTGGTTCGAGGATTCTCCTGGTCTCTTCGTTAAGGGAAGTAATAGATATGTTAATACGTACAAGGTTATCCTGGGCTAATTCCTTTAGAATATCGATATCCCGCTGGATAAGTGCATTTTTTGTGATCATCCCTACCGGATGCCTGTATTTAAGAAAGGTTTGCAGTAAACTGCGAGTGATCTTCAGTTTCTTTTCGATAGGTTGGTAGCAGTCAGTATTCCCCGAAAGCACAATCGGTTTAGCTTTCCAGTGAGCGCTTTTTAATTTTTTCTCCAGGAGCTCTACTGCATTCCTTTTTACGAGGATCTTTTTCTCGAAATCGAG
>JAHELO010000094.1 GCA_024644145.1 Christiangramia sp. | reverse complement strand
TTTAAATGTTTTTGGAATCATAATAATTTCGAATTCTTGATCTGAATAACTTCAACCAGATCATTTTGTTAAACAAAGGTCTCCGCCATCCGGACGGCCGGGTTGTGTTGTGTGTAGTTGTTTGTAGACCAATGAAAAACTATCCGCCACAGCGGACGACACTTTTTGAAAACCTGTTCCTGCGAACAGGCAAATCTAATATATAAAAAAAGGGGGCATAAAGCCCCCTGAAAATTATTTTCTTAATCCTAGTTCCTTAACGATGGCACGATACCTTAAGATATCTTTCTTCATTAAATAATCTAAGAGACTTCTTCTCTTACCTACCAGCTTTACCAAAGAACGCTCTGAGTTGAAATCTTTACGATTCTTTTTCAGGTGCTCAGAAAGGTGGGCAATTCTGTAAGTGAATAATGCGATCTGTCCTTCAGCTGATCCGGTATCATTCTTTCCTTTACCGTGCTTTGCGAAGATCTCTTCTTTTTTTTCTTTTGCTAAATACATTCCAATATTATTTAAATGATTTTTATGTATTGACAGTTTTTCCGTCAGGCGGCAAAGATAGTACTAATTTAAAAATTACCTACCTAAACCGTGTTTTTTATTATAAACCGGTTAAGCTCTTACTGGCTGATTCTGAATAAGATCCAGATATAGGTTTACTTTGTTCTTTAATTCAGATCGCTTTGTGATAAAATCTAAAAAGCCTTTCTCCTTAAGAAATTCCGCAGTCTGGAAATCTTTAGGAAGGTCTTTCCCGGTAGTATCTTTAACTACCCGAGGGCCGGCAAATCCTATCAAGGCCCCTGGTTCAGATATATTAATATCACCCAGCATGGCAAATGAAGCCGTAGTTCCTCCGGTTGTTGGATCTGTAGCTAAAGAGATATAAGGAATTTTAGCATCTGCAAGCTGTGCCAGTTTTACTGAAGTCTTGGCAAGCTGCATCAAAGAAAGTGCAGCTTCCTGCATTCTTGCTCCTCCAGATTTTGAAATGATCATAAAAGGAATTTTATTCTTCAATGCATGGTCTGCAGCGCGGGCAATCTTTTCACCTACCACAGAACCCATACTTCCTCCAATGAATTTAAAATCCATACATGCAATCACGATATCCTTGCCTTTAGATTTACCAACGGCACATCTAACCGCGTCTTTTAAACCGGTTTTTTCTTCAGCGGCTTTCAATCTATCTGTATACTTCTTAGTATCCTCAAAGTTTAGAGGATCTTTGGAGGTCATACCCTTATCCAGTTCCTTAAACTTATTGTCATCAAATAGGATCTTAAAGTATTCGTTACTCCCAATTCTTACGTGATAACCATCCTCTGGGCTTACATAAAAATTACTTTCCAGTTGTTCTGCATCTACAATTTTACCGGTAGGGGATTTATACCACAAACCTTTTGGGACATCTTTCTTTTCCTCTGTAGGTGTTTGTATTCCTTTTTGCGTTCTTTTAAACCAGGCCATTCTATTCCTATTTTTATCTTTCGATGATCAATTTATGGCAATAAAAAACAGCCTCTCAAAAAAAGAAAGACTGTAGTTTTATATTATAATGTATTTACGTTATTTAAATCTTCAAATGCCTTTTTTAATCTGGCTTTAAAGGTTAATTCTCCTTCGCGAACCCACTTTCGAGGGTCGTAATATTTCTTGTTTGGTACATCTTCTCCTTCAGGATTTCCTATTTGGTTAGCCAGATATTCCTTTCTGCTGGCCATATAATCACGTACGCCTTCCATGTAAGCATATTGAAGATCTGTATCAATATTCATTTTAATTACTCCATAACCAATAGCTTCACGAATCTCCTCTACGGTAGATCCACTACCACCATGGAACACGAAATCTATATGATTTTCTTCTACATTGTATTTCTTAGTAATGTATTCCTGAGAATCTTTTAGGATGGTAGGGGTAAGTTTAACATTACCCGGTTTGTATACACCATGAACATTTCCAAAAGCAGCTGCAATGGTGAACTGGTCACTTACTTTACTTAGTTCTTCATAAGCATAAGCTACCTCCTCTGGCTGAGTATATAATTTTGAAGAATCTACATCTGTATTGTCTACACCATCTTCTTCACCACCGGTAATTCCTAATTCAATTTCAAGAGTCATCCCCATTTTAGACATTCGCTTAAGGTATTTGGTGCAAATCTCCATATTTTCTTCCAGTGATTCTTCTGAAAGGTCTATCATATGAGAACTATAAAGAGGTTTCCCGTGCTGCTCGTAGTACTTCTCACTGGCATCCAGTAATCCGTCTATCCAGGGAAGTAATTTCTTGGCACAATGATCTGTATGCATAATTACCGGGACACCATATAATTTTGCCATTTCATGCACATGCTTTGCGCCGGCAACACCTCCTGCAATTGCAGCCCTTTCACCTTCATTAGAAAGTCCTTTTCCAGCATTAAACTGAGCTCCTCCATTAGAAAACTGAATGATCACCGGAGAGTTTAATTCTGCGGCAGTTTCCAATACTGCATTGATGCTACTGGATCCTATTACATTAACAGCCGGTAGGGCAAAACCCTTTTCTTTGGCATAGTTAAAAATTTCCTGAACTTCTTTTCCCGTGGCAACGCCTGGTTTAATATTGTGACTCATAACTTTTGTTGATTAGGCTTACAAAAATAAGAAAATAAACTGTCTTAGAAAGGATAATTGATTCCTACATTATAAACAGCATTTGAGAAATTATAGTCTCTAAACCAGCGATTTCCTTCAGATTGGGCGGGGTCATGGGTTTTAAAGCCAATGTCGAACCTGAGAACGAAAAAGTTAAAGTCATATCTAAGTCCAAAACCACTACCTACGGCCAGCTCTTTAAGATCCTGGAAGCCTTCAAATACAAATTCATCTGCGGTATTAGAATCTAATACATTCCAGATGTTTCCAATATCTACAAACAGTGCACCTTTAAATTCATCTATCAGGCTAAAACGATATTCCCCATTAAAGGCCAGTTTAAAATTGGCTTCATTAAATTCAAGTATACTCCCGCTGCTTCCAGGTCCCAGGTCATATGCCTGCCAGGCTCTGTTATCATTCGGTCCACCAGCAAAAAAAGTTTTTGTAATGGGAATGTTATTGGAGTTGCCGTAAGGAATAGCAATACCTCCAAAAGCTCGGGTAGCAAAGATCCTGTCTTTTCCAAGATCCCAGTGCTTGATAAAATCCAGTTCGGTCTTGGCATACTGACTATAGGCAACTCCAATTACCTTATTGTTACCCTGGTCATTCTGTTCATAATTTAAAACACCAGATAGTAGGGATAATACGTTTCCGGCGGTTTCAATTTTAAACCTGAAACGTGAAAATTCCTTATCATAAAGACTTTCCCGGGTGTTCCAGAGGTAGGTGTAGTTGGTTGCAAAAATCAGGTTGTTCTCTGTGAGCCTTAACTTTCGCTCATAAATGTCCAGTACATTAAAGAAATCTTCTTGCTCGAGACCTGTAGCGGGTAAATCACCAGACACAACATAATCAATGAATCTATCTGCCTCTGTTGGTATCTCCAACTTAGGTTCCTCTGAAACATCATTGAAATTGAAATTGCTGGTTTGGGCAATTTTATTCAGCTCTTCAAAGGAATTCCGGTATACGTTGAAATAATTTTCAGTATTCAAATTCCGTACATACTGAATGTTTAATAGATCCAGGCTGCTAGAAAGTTTTTTGGAAGGTTTCCAGGCGTAATTCAGGATCCCAGAAAATGTTTGTTTGTCTAAACCAATATTACGCTGGGTGCTGAAGCCAAGACTCATATTGGTAAAGGGGGACATAAATTTGGGAATGATCTTCTCGGTATCTACCGGTAAAAAAATTCTGGGGAGACTAAGTTTCATGTCAGCACCTACTTCTGTAATATCAAAGAAACGGTTATCGTTATTGCTGGCAGCCGCATCGGTAGATGATGCGATACTTCCCCGCCCCGAAACCTCAAGGTTTTCCAGTCCTCCAAAAATATTCCTGATTAAAAATGATCCTCCAAAACCAATTCCAAATTCCTGAATATTGCTTTGAGAAATATCAAAGTCGAACCCCAGGGAATATTTAGGAAGTGGAGATAGAAAGATATTTGTAACCAGATCTGTATTAGTAGAATCTTCAGGATCTAATGTATACTGGATATCTGGGTATTTAAAAACTCTGAGGGCATTTAAACGGTTATAGGTCCTGGTCCTCTCAGTATCCTTGTAAATATTACCTGGTTTAATAAAAATGGCATCGCTAATAGCTTCTGGCTTATAACGCATTTCATCAAAACTGTAAAGTGTATATCCTTCGTGCTGAGCGCTATCGGTAATTGGTTTATTGCGTTGCGAATACGCATAGTCTGTAAAAATATTAACCTTACTAATGTGGTGAATTTTAAAAGGTGTTCGGGAAATGCTGTCACCTATATTGTTTCGCTGATTTTTGATGACTAGCGTCGTGTTTACCTTGTGACCGGTATTCACTGTATCTGCATCAAAACTTATATATTCCTGGTCAAAATTGTAAACCCCATTATTTCTGAAAAGTTGTGAAAGCCGGTCACGTTCTTCATTAAAATCAAGTGTATTATACTGTTTGCCCGATATTATTTCGCTTTCAGACTCATGTAATTTATAAAGGGAATCCAGTGCTGCTGAAGATATTTCAGCAACTAAAGAATCTAAAATATATGGCTGCTGCGGTTGAATATAATACTCTACCCGTGCTCTTTTTTTCTTGTCTTCAAGTGGAATGACCTTGGAATCGGTTTCCACATTAAACCAACCATTGTTCCAGTACCAGGATTTTAATCGGTTTTCAGACTTTTTGGTTTCCTCTTTATTGACCAGGACCGGTGCTTCACCCGTTCTCTTGATCCATTCATTAAATTCTACTTTTGAATGTAAAAATCTCTCAAACTGTTTTTCAGACAAAAAATTAATAAGGTTGTTCTTCTTTCGTTCGTTCTCTAAATATTTAACTGTTAAAACACTGTCTATATTAGGTCTCGCAAGATTATAGAAGTGAAGACGAAGAGGAAAGCCTAAAATTCGAATATTTGGTTCTTGATACAGTCTGCTGTAAACTCTAGAATCTTTTACAGGCTCACCATCGCTGAAAATCTCATTCTTGACCAGGAGTTTTTGACCAGGTTCGAGTCTTTTTACGGCGTTGCAGCTAATTATTAAGACAAGAGTTAGAAAAAATAATAATATTTTTGCGAAAAGCCGTTTCAAACATTAGCGTTTAGAGGCTCAAAAATACATTTTTTGGATGGTTAGCAAAAGCCAGATTAAGTTAATAAGAAGTCTTTCTCAAAAAAAGTTTAGAAATAATCATGGACTTTTCGTGGTAGAGGGAATTAAAGGTATCAATGAATTCTTAGATTCTGATATTGAATTGGTTTCCCTATACACTACGGGGGAGAAATTTGGAGTGGTTGAAAATAAGTTATTCCAGATAGGCGAGGCCGAGTTAAAAAAGATAAGTTGCCTGAAAACCCCTCAAAAAGCGCTGGCTGTTTTTAAGATTCCTGAAGTTAGCCAAATTAACTCCAAAGGATTGATAGTTGGGCTGGATGGAGTAAGGGATCCTGGTAATCTTGGTACGATCATACGCCTATGTGACTGGTTTGGGGTAAAAGATCTGGTCTGTTCAAATGATACGGTAGACTGTTATAATCCAAAGGTGGTGCAGGCCAGCATGGGATCTCTTACCAGAGTGAATATTCATTATCTGGACTTAGATGATTTTTTGAAATCTCAAAACCAAATACCCGTTCTGGGTACTATGCTTGAAGGAGATAATCTCTATAAAACTCATTTACCTGAATCTGCTATCGTCATTTTGGGGAACGAGGCGAATGGTATTTCTGAAAATATTCAGAAAATATTGACGCAAAAGATCAATATTCCCCAGTTTGGAGCGCAGCATGAGACTGAAAGTCTAAATGTGGCAACTGCGACCGCGATAATTTTGAGTGAATTTCGTAGAACTACTTTTACTGAAAAGTAAAGTTTATAAAAATTGCCCTGGATGACATCTTATCCACATTCCCAGTATATAGACTATTTGGATTGGCGTCTCTGATCAATTCATCATTAAGTGCAAATACTCCGCGAATAGATGGGGATAATTTGAAATAATAGAGATAGAGGTCTATCCCAAATCCTAACTCATAATAATATGAATTAGTGGTCATTCTAAATTGTCCCGCACTGTTATCGTCGGGATTGTTTTCATTACTGCTCAAATTGATAGAAGTGGAAACTCCTCCAACCACAAATGGCCTGAAATTGTTTAGTCGGTTAGCATTGAACTTAACTAGTAGGGGTATATGAACATATGTAGAACTGATCTCCCGGTAGGTGTCAGCGTCAGCTCTGCTTGCCTGAAAACCCCTAGTATTAAAATTGA
>JAHELO010000093.1 GCA_024644145.1 Christiangramia sp. | reverse complement strand
ATCAATGCAAAATCTCAAACTACGCTGAACAAACTGGCTGATATTTTTAAAGAATATCCACAAACCAATATACTGGTGGAAGGTCATACAGATAATACCGGAAGTGATAGTTATAATCTTACCCTATCAAAGAACCGGGCCCAGGCGGTTACTGGATATCTTGTTGATAAAGGAATAGACAGGGGAAGATTCACCACTAAATGGTATGGGGAATCTCAGCCAAAATATGATAACACTACTACAGAGGGTCGTTCAAAAAACCGAAGGGTAGAGCTTGCTATTGTGGCTAACGAGGAGCTTAAAGAAAAAGCGAAACAACAGGCAGAACAAAATGAAGGCAACTAATATTGTCTATGATATATTTTAGATTTAAATCCCGGAACTTTTCCGGGATTTTTTTGTTCCTTTAAATAAAGAGCAAATTTGAATAAACTTCGGGTTATAATCGTTGGTGGAGGCCTGGCCGGTTTAACGGCTGCAATAGATTTGTGCAAACGTGGGATAGAAGTAATTCTCTTTGAAAAAGATCAATATCCTCATCACAAGGTTTGTGGTGAATATCTGTCTAATGAGGTTTTACCGTACCTGAAATCATTAGGATTAGAGTTGGGGACCCTTAATCCACCAGGAATAAAAAGGCTGGAATTTAGCACTAGAGATGGGAAATTGATTGAGTGCAGTCTCGATTCAGGAGGTATAGGCATAAGCCGGTATAGCCTGGACCATTATTTATATCAGGAAGCCTTGAGGTCAGGTTGTAAGATTTATATTGAATCTATAACCGAAATATATTACAAGGAAAATAGATTCCAGGTAGGAAGACGGGGAAAAAAAAATATCGAAGCCGAAGTCGTATTAGGGGCTTTTGGAAAGCGATCTACCCTTGATAAGAAATTAGAACGCCACTTCTTGCAAAAAACCTCTGGATGGCTGGCCGTGAAAGCGCATTACCAGAATCCCGGATATCCGGATGATCTGGTTTCTCTTCATAATTTTAAAGGGGGTTATTGTGGTTTGTCAAAAACCGAAACTGGTGCCGTGAATGTATGTTATCTGGCCAGTTATAAAAGCTTTAAAAAGTATAGAGATATTGCACACTTCAAGCACATAGTTTTAATGCAAAACCCACGGTTAAAGAAGTTTTTTCAAAGTTCTGTGCCTCTATTTGAAAAGGAACTTAGCATAGCCCAGATACATTTTGGTCGAAAATCTCTTGTAGATGAACATATTTTGATGATTGGTGATGCAGCCGGGCTTATTCACCCTTTATCTGGGAATGGAATGGCTATGGCCATTCATAGTGCGAAATTAGCGGTAGATAGTATCGTCTTATATCAAAAAAAAAGCCTTAAAGATAGAAAAGAATTAGAAATGGATTACAGCCAGAAGTGGAAAGATCGTTTTGAAAAACGATTATGGTCTGGCCAGATCCTGCAAATGATCTTATTAAATAAGACCCTGGCAAATGTATCTCAAAATATGATTCAAAAATTTCCCCGGCTAATGCCTTATATCATTCAACAAACCCATGGCAAACCGATGTATGTTTAAGATAGATACAACCAGCAGAAGTACAGAAAGTGAGATCATGGATAATTTTGATCTTAAGGGGAAGGAATTAAAGCGAACCCTCAAGGATCTAAACAGGATAAATTCATGGCTGGGTGGAAATAGGGTTACTCTGCAGGGGGTGAAGAAACTATTAAATGGTAATAAGTCCCGAAATATAAGGATTGTAGACATAGGATGCGGGAATGGAGCAATGCTAAGGAAGTTATCTGGTTGGGGAAAAAGAAATGGATATTTATTCGAATTAACCGGTATAGATGCTAATCCCCATGCCATTAAAATTGCTATGCAACAGTCAGAACAATATCCCGATATAAAATATCAAACACTTAATATCTTCAGTTCAGAATTCAGGGAAATGGAATTTGATATCATATTATGTACCCTGACTTTGCATCATTTTAAAGACGAAGAAATTATTAACCTTCTTAGGCAGTTTACCGATCAATCTAACCAGGGGGTGGTAATTAACGACCTGCATCGCACCCGGACGGCATACATTCTTTTCAAGGCTTTCTGTGCTTTTTTTGTACATAATAGCATTGCTCGTAAAGATGGCCTTATTAGCATATTAAGGGGGTTTAAGAAACGTGATCTATTAAGATATCAGCAGCATATACCTGTAAATAAACACGGTTTGTATTGGAAATGGGCATTTAGGTACCTTTGGGTTATTGAGAAAAACAGGGATATTTATGAGCGTTAAAATTATAAGTGCGGTTAAAGAATTGCCTCAATATTCCAGAGAAACAAAAGATATTCTTCCTTTTGTAGCGCAATGGCTCTCTGGACAAGAAGACAGATTTCAAAGAAAGGTTCTTAAAATATTTGAAAGTGCCGGGGTAGATAAGAGGTATTCTATTATGTCCCCGGAGGAAGTCTTCACTTCTTCTTCATTTGAGGAAAAAAACAATATCTATAGCAGGGAAGTAAAAAAACTCGGTTCTAACGTTCTGGCAAAAGCCCTTTCCCAGAACAGCTGGAAGCCAGAATCATTAGATTTTATAATTACTGTAAGCTGTACCGGGATCATGATCCCTTCCCTGGATGCATACCTGATAAACACACTTGAACTTAAAAAAAATATTACAAGATTACCGGTAACAGAGATGGGATGTGCTGCGGGAATATCTGGGATGATATATGCTTATAATTTCTTAAAGGCAAATCCTGGAAAGCGGGCAGCTGTGGTAGCGGTAGAAAGTCCTTCTGCGACCTTTCAGTTAGACGATTATAGCATGGCCAATATGGTTAGTGCTGCCATATTTGGGGATGGCGCAGCTTGTGTGTTAATGTCTTCAGAAGAAGAAATAGCAGGACCAAGGATAATAGGGGAGGAAATGTACCATTTTTACAACGCCACGCACTTAATGGGTTTTGACCTTAAAAATTCAGGCTTAAGAATGATCCTGGATCCTGAGGTTCCATTGGTCATATCTCAACATTTCCAGGATATTATCCATCCTTTTCTGAAGAGGCACGGAACTTCTATAGAAAAGGTAGACCATCTAATATTCCATCCCGGCGGAAGGAAAATTGTACAAACAGTTTCTGATCTTTTTGGTAACTTAGGAAAGAATATAGACGATACCCGCGAAGTTTTACGCTTATATGGCAATATGAGCAGTGTAACTGTCCTGTATGTACTTGAGCGATTTCTGAAGAAGAAAATTCCCCAGGGAGACCAGGGGGTCATGCTTAGTTTTGGACCGGGGTTTTCAGCACAACGAATTTTAATAGAATGGTAGCAGAATTTAAAGATCAGAATTACTGGGCATTGATCCTGGGGGGCAGCAGTGGCCTCGGGTATGCCAGTGCAAAGAAACTTGCAAAACATGGGATGAATATCATTATAATTCATCGCGACCGTAGAAGTGAAATTCCTGATATTGAAGAAGCCTTTGATGAAATACGGAATTCTGGGGTGAAATTTGAAAGTTTTAATGAAGATGCTGTTAAGAAAGAAAAGCGGGAAGAACTATTAAAGAAGATCTCTCACGTACTTGGAGAAGAAGGTAAGATTAGAACCTTACTACACAGTATAGCAAAAGGGAATCTTAAACCCATGATAGGAGAGGAAAAATTACTGGAAAACCTGGATTTCCAGCTTACCATAGATGCCATGGCTTTAAGTTTATACGACTGGACACAAGCCATTTTCAAAGCTGGTTTATTTACTAAAGATGCCAGGGTATTGTCATTTACTAGTGATGGCAACAAAAAGGCCTGGAAGAACTACGCTGCAGTATCAGCGGCAAAGGTTACACTGGAATCCATTACCCGGAGCATGGCGCTGGAATTCGCTCGATTCGGTATTAGAGCCAATTGTGTCCAGGCAGGGATCACCGTGACGAGATCTTTTCAAATGATTCCTGGAAATGAAACGCTTAGAGTTCATGCTCTTAAGCATAATCCTTTCCGAAGGCTTACCGTACCAGATGATGTAGCAAATGTGGTCTATCTGCTTAGCAAAGATGAAGCCAGCTGGATTACAGGATCTATAATCCCAGTGAATGGTGGCGAACATTTGATGTAATGCGGGAAATAATTGATCAGCTACCATATTCCCAACCTTTTCTATTTGTTGATGAGTTATTTCACGTAGATAATAATTCAGTAAAAGGCTGCTTTACATTTAAGGCTGACCTGGATTTTTATAAAGGCCATTTCAAATCTTATCCGGTTACTCCTGGAGTAATTCTTACTGAATGTATGGCCCAAATAGGCTTGGCCTGCCTTGGACTATATCTCGCAAAACAGGAATCAAAAAATGCAGATCATTATCAGTTCGCAATGACCTCTACAGATATCGAATTTTTTAAACCGGTTTATCCTGGCGAAAAAGTGACGGTTATTTCAGAAAAACAGTATTTCAGGTTTAATAAATTAAAATGCAATGTGGAAATGATAAACTCTGAGAACAATGTGGTATGTAAAGGAATCCTCGCCGGAATGATTGTGAATATTTATAAATAAAATGAGTAAACGTGTTGTAATCACCGGGATGGGTGTGGCTTCTCCTAATGCAGTTGGCTTAAGAGATTTTAACCATGCACTGAAAAATATGAATAGTGGGATTCGTTTTTTTCCGGAGCTTGAAAGATTGAATTTTAGCTGCCAGATAGCAGGAAAACCTGAGATTCCTGAGGACTTACTAACTGAATATTTTACCCCATTGCAGCTTCGTGGATTAAACAGCAGCGGGATTGTGTATGGTGTAATTGCAGGTATAGACGCCTGGAAGGACGCTGGCCTTTCTATTATAGATGGGAATAACCCAGATTGGGATTCCGGTATTATATTCGGCACAGGCATACTTGGAGTAGATAAGTTCAGGGAAGCCATTCATTTGATTGATGCCGGAAAAACCCGCCGACTTGGCAGCAGTAGTGTAATTCAAACCATGGCGAGTGGCATTAGTGCATATCTTGGTGGCATGTTGGGCTGCGGAAATCAGGTCACTACTAATTCTTCTGCCTGTACCACCGGTACAGAAGCTTTATTAATGGGCTTTGAAAGAATAAAAGCAGGTAAAGCCTCGCGGATGCTGGTGGGGAGTTGCAGTGATCACGGACCATATATATGGGGAGGTTTTGATGCTATGAGGATTCTCCCTGCTAATTTTAATAAAGAACCTGAACATGTGCCCGGACCAATGAGTGCTAAAGCTTCAGGATTTGTACCAGGAAGTGGGGCGGGAGCCCTTATTCTGGAAGAACTGGATTCTGCCATAGCTCGGGGCGCAAGGATCTATGCTGAAATTCTGGGTGGCGAAATAAACAGCGGTGGCCAGAGAGAGAATGGAAGCATGACAGCTGCCAATAATGAGGCGGTAGTGAGATGTATCACTAAAGCTATTGAAAATTCCGGGATTCATTCTACAGATATCGATGCCATTAATGGACACCTGACTGCAACCAGCCGTGATTCCGTTGAAATTTTAAACTGGACTATTGCGCTGAACAGAAAGGACAGCAACTTTCCCTATATAAATTCGCTGAAAGGATTAACGGGACATTGTTTAAGTGCATCGGGTTCTATTGAATGTGTTGCTTCTGTTTTACAGATCTGGAATAATTATATTTTCGGCAGCCTCAATTGTGAAGAAATACATCCGGAAATTCTGGAACTTGTTGATGAGGATAAAATTCCGAGGAACCTACTGGAAGAAAAGATAAATATTCTAGCCAAAGCGAGTTTTGGTTTTGGAGATGTGAATGCAGTGGCTATCTTTAAACGTTACACCGCTTAATTGAATGCTATGAATGAAAAAGAAATTCTATCCCGGCTTAAAAAGATCGTGGAGCCTTATACACAAAGACCAGAGGGCCTCCGGGACTTTAATGTAAATACAGATTTCATCAATGACCTGCAAATCAATTCTGCCAACCTGGTAGATGTAGTGCTGGATGTTGAAGATGAATTTAATATCGAAATAGATAACGATTCTATGGAAGGAATGCTTACTGTGGGCGATGCAAAAACTATCATCGAAAATAAGCTGGTTTAGGAATGATAGGGAACGATATCATAGATCTTAAGATCACGAACAGGCGATCTGGAAACCAGAGATATCTCGATAAAGTTTTTAATGAGCACGAGAAATTGGCTATTCTGGATTCAAGGAACCCGGAATTATTACTTTGGACTTATTGGTCTATGAAAGAAGCCGCTTATAAGGCTCACCAGAGGTTATATAACTTACCGAGGAGATTGAACCCTCTAATGTTTTCCTGTACTCTTGATAGTTCTAACAATTTCGGCAGGGTTAATACTTCTGGAGTGACCTATGAAATTGATGTAGAGTATGCCTCGGAATATATCTATAGTACCACCCAACACGATTATATCTTTAATAAGGTCTATAAAGAACCTATCTCCAGAACACAGATAACTTCA
>JAHELO010000092.1 GCA_024644145.1 Christiangramia sp. | reverse complement strand
AAGATTACAGGAAGCGAACATATATGCTCCGGAGATAAGGATCGAGAAATTAAGGAGAAGATTTTTCATATCAGTATTTTTTTTTAGCAGCAACCACCACCATCATAGTGGTAGGTAGATTCGCTAATGAAAATATCGTCTCTACCAAGGTCTGCAAGAGCCCCGGCAGTTTTATCACATATTGCCAGAGGTTGATTTTTTATTAAAATATGACCTTTCCCGTCATCAAAATGATCCTGGTCTCCATAATAGATCGCTGCTTTTCCGGTGAAAATACATGGTCCATCTTCAGGCATTGGATCTTTGATCGCGGCTACTTCAATAGATTCGATAAAGATCAACTCATCTGTTGGATAATTTTTCGGGTCCAAAATCCTGTAAGGCTTCCTCGCCCTTATTTCTATAGTTCCAAAACCGGCATCGGTAAGAGCTTTCACATAATCTTTAATAGAAAGGCTTCCACTAAGGCAAAGAGCCCTTAGACGTTCATCGTTCCTGAGATCATCATTCATTTCCTGCTCGCAGGTAGGATCACTCATCACCAGCCTCCCATGCGGCTTTAAAACACGATACATTTCCTTCAGGGCTTTGGTAAGTTCATCTGTCTTAAAAATATTGAAAAGGCAATTCTGCGCTGCCACATCTATAGAATTATCTTCGACCGGCAGATCTGTAGCATCGCCTTTTCTAAGATCTACGAATTCAGATTTAAACCATGGATTTAATGCCTCAGCTTCTTTGAAATTTTTTCTTGAAGCTTCCAGCATTTCATCTACCACATCTATACCTACTACCCCTGAACTTTGTCTTGAGAAATACGCAAATTGCAGAAGCTCCATTCCTCCGCCCACTCCAACATACAGGATCCGGGGATTGTTAGTTAAATCCCGTGCATGCACCGTTGTTCCGCAGCCGTAATTCATTTCCTGCATAATTCCAGGGATCTTCAAACCTGGCAATTCCCATACAGGATTCGTGGTACAACACAGGCCCACATCCGGGGTTAGCGCAGCTTCCCTATATACATCTTTGGTTGTTTCTAAATAGCTCATGATAGTTGTTGTAATAATTCTTTAAATAGTTTAACCATGTTGGGTTCCGCTTTTGCAGCATTAGCCAGTATATCCTGAATATCCACTTTCTCCAGATTCTCAGGATCACCCTGGTCTGTAATTACAGATATTGCTGATACAGGCACCCCCAGATGATTTGCAACTATAACTTCAGGCACGGTACTCATACCTACTGCATCTGCGCCTATTATTTTCAAATAACGGTACTCAGCCCGGGTTTCCAATTGCGGCCCCATGACTGATGCATATACTCCTTTATGTAAAGTAATATTAAGTTTTTGTGCTGCGTCCTCAAAGACCTTATTCATATCTGCATCATAGGGTGCACTCATATCTACAAACCTCTCACCAAATTTGTCTACCCCGTGAAAAGCAAGTGGAGAGCCCCCCTGCAAATTGATATGATCGTCTATCAGCA
This sequence comes from Christiangramia sp., assembly GCA_024644145.1. GTDB lineage: Bacteria > Bacteroidota > Bacteroidia > Flavobacteriales > Flavobacteriaceae > Christiangramia. The sequence continues at coordinate 5,068 of JAHELO010000092.1, read as the reverse complement.
TAAGTTCAGCCTTTTTAAACTTAAGATTAATAGCACCTGAAGCATTCGACACAAGAAGTTTTTTCATTCCCAGGCGTTTCATAACCCTTACTGGAAAGGTAACATCAAACAGGCTGTAACCTTCATATAAATGAAACCTGCCTTGCATTACTACCACCTTCCTCCCCTCCAGAGTACCAAAAATGAGTTTTCCTTTATGAAATTCTACGGTAGCAGTTGGAAAATATGGGATATGATTATAACTGGCTTCCACCTCTATCTCAATATCATCCAGCAATTTCCCCAGGCCTGTTCCCAGAATTATACCTACCTCTGGTGCTCCAAAGCCCTTGGATTGCAGATACTCTACTGCCTCGTTTATTCTATCTGTCATGTTTTTATAAATTTTTCAAATGCAGGATGATCCTTTATGTCTTCCAGCATATCTATATCATTTTTTGTTGCCAGCACTTTTACAGCTGCATTCTGCATATCTTTCCTAGTTTCCTCAAAGACGCTACAGGTACTCCAGGTCTTATTATGGAACAGGGTAGAATTTAAGGATTTCATTCCTAATAAATAATAACCTCCATCTTCTGCAGGGCCAATCACGTATTCATGGTGGTCCAGATGGTCAAAAGCCTCTTCAAGCTCATTAGTTGAAATATCATAAAGGTCACTCCCAATTATGATCACTTTTTTATAATCCTCATTAAAAGCATCACGAAATGCGGCCTCCATTTTTTCTCCCAAATCTCCCGGTTTTTGAAGTTTTTTTTCAAAATCACCCTCACTCCAGAGATCCAGCCCAGGTATATTACTGGAATAATAAACCTGTTTTTTCATTTTAAGCGGAGTGGTAACACTATGAGAGTGTTTCAACAAAAAATTATAAACATCAAGGGCCTTCAATTCACCCAGGTCTTTTGCTAATCGGGTTTTCACCTTACCCGCAACAGGGTTTTTAGTGAAAATCATTAATAATTTTTCCTTATTCACTTAGTATATTATTTCAGCATTTTCCAGCCATACAGACCACTTTTTTGAATAAGCATGCACTTTTTCTGTTTCTTGCCCTGCATCATCGATAACCGGATATCCTGCGTTTTTCCATTCGAAGATTCCACCATACAGATTCTCGACATATTTAAAACCTGCTTCACGAAGCTGCCGTGCTATATTTTCAGATCTTATGCCAAGCGAACAATAAACCACGATGCTTCTAGTGCGCGAAACTGTATCTATGGCCGAGATCTTAAAGTCATTAAAACCAACATGCACCGAATTCTCAATATGGCTTACTTCATATTCATCAGGTTCCCGCGCATCCAGAATTAGCACTTTATCGCTCAGCTGGCTCATTCTTAATTCCTCCACCGAAGTATAAGGAATATTCCCGGAATTATATTTATTCAAAAGTTCATTCAGGGTACGCTGGGCTTTAAGGCCTTGGGATCCTAACAAGAGCAGGATAATAAAAACTACAGGAAAGTATCTCATTAATTAAGCTACAGTTCCCTGGCAGCTGCTGCCCGCGCCTGCGGTACACCCATAGCAATGCTGAGAGATTATTATTTCCCGGTCATTTAACAATTCTTCGTTGTACTCACTTATATGCTTTACCTTACTATTTACTTTAAGTTCCAGCATTTGATTAAAATCACAATCGTATAACCAACCATCCCAGCTTACGGAAATTGTATTTGTACACATTACATTTTCTACAGCCGTAGGATTATAGGCGTCTACTAAGGCATACATGTAATCTTCATAATTATCTGAAGCAATTAAATACTCAAGAAAACGGCTAATGGGTAAATTTGTGATGGCATATAGATTATCAAAATCTATATTAAAATCTTCTTTAAGTGCGACCTTAAAATCCTGCTCCATCGCCTGCTGATTGCCTGGCAAAAAGGCTCCTGAAGGATTATACACAAGATCCAGTTTAAGACCTGTACCCTCACTGGCATAACCCACCTCATTTAGCATTTGCAGAGCTTTTATAGATTTGTCGAAAACGCCATTCCCTCTTTGCTTATCTGTCTTTTCCCTTTTGTAAAAAGGAAGTGATGAGACCACGTGGACATTATGCTTTTTGAAAAATTCAGGAAGATCATGGTATTTTTTATTGGCAAGTATGATCGTAAGATTAGACCGAACTATAAAATCCTTTATTCCGGCTTTAGAAGCTTCTTCTACGAACCATCGGAAGTTAGGATTCATTTCCGGCGCCCCTCCGGTAAGGTCAAGAGTATGAGCACCGGTATTCCTGATCACCTCCAGACATTCCTGCATAGTTTCTTGCGTCATTATTTCCTTTCTGTCTGGCCCGGCATCTACATGACAATGTGAGCATACCTGATTACACATATAGCCAAGATTTAACTGCAATATCTCCAGTTTTTTAGGCTTTAAAGGGAAGTTTCCTGATTGGGCGATCTTATCCCTGAATGTTGGCAGACCGCCATCTTTGAAAATACCGTTATTTAAAAATTTAAGTTGATTTTCCGGACTGGAAAGATTGTCTTTTCGTGCTTTTAGAGACTTAATGGTCATAAAGATGTTTTCGGGTGTTGCATATTTAGTGCTATTTATCTGAAAAAACTTACATACTTAACTTTTTGTACTTATTCATCATTTGCACCCCATGAACCAGGGTTGCACCACTTTCTATGGCAGCACCAGCGTGAACCGCTTCCATCATCTCCTCTTTTGTAATACCGCGTTGAAGTCCATCTTTGGTATAGGCATCTATGCAATACGGGCATTTTACTACATGAGATACCGCCAGGGCGATTAATGATTTCTCTCTGGCAGACAGGGCTCCTTCTTCGAATACTTTACCATAGTAATCAAAGAACTTATTTCCTAGGTCTTCGCTCCATTCGGTTATTTCTCCAAATTTTCTAAGGTCGGCAGGGTCATAATAATTTTTAGACATAATTCATCTTTTATGCTATAAAGCATTTATAATAGTTACGAGATTTCTTACCGGGTGGTTTTTAAAATTCAACCAGTCCCGATACTGAAAGAATGATAATCAAAAAAATAATACCCAGTAGTATAATTATCCACATTTTGGATCCGGAATTTTCCGTCCGGGTTTCCGTAGATTGGTTTATCCCACTTTCAGATTTCTTGTGATTCGTTGGTACCGGGGAAGATCTGTCTTTATCTGCACTCATGATTTTTGTTTTTCTGAAATTAAAGCCTTCTCTAAAGCTGTAAAAAGATTTAACAAATAATTTTAAGTTCAATTTGTTACTTCCCGATGATATAACATGAGAAAAATAATTGCCGCCTAACGTTTTTCACACTAGAATTAGTTCAAAGCCTGATATATCACTCTCTAATTCTTTCTTATTTTATACAAATGATAATTTTACGGGTTAATAGTTTAGAAGTTATTATCTAAAAAACACTTAACTTTAGTTAAGCGTGAACAGTACGATACACTCATGAGAATTAATTTAAAAACCCTACCTGTAAGTGAAATCCTTGAGGATATCGCACAAACGCTTGATGCAGAATTAAAAAATGAGAGTGGCGAATTAACGGTTGCTATTCCAGACAACCTGGGAGAGGGCTATATTAAAGGAGTTAGTTTTGATTCCGGGATAGGCTTCGTCACCTATAACTGTAAATTTTATGAAGATGTAGATATTCATTTTTCCTTGAATACGGTACATCCTTTAAAATTTATTTTCTGCTCACAAGGTAGTGTAGGTCATTGCTTCCAGCAGGGAACTAAAGTGCATAAAATAGATACCTACCAAAATATTGTAGTAAGCAGTAATGGTTATGAGGGTCATATCCTTTCCTTTAAAAAGGATGTAGCCACACATGTTGCCAGCCTGGAGATTATAAGGTCTATCTTCGCACACAGGTCTAATTATGATTTCACAGATCTCAATCCTACTTTGAAGGAACTATTCAAGGATTCGGTTTCTAAAAGGCAATTCTTCTATCAGGGAAATTACAGCATCAAGGCAGCTGATATCATGGAAGAGATCAATACGAAAGATTACACCGGCTTTCTTCGAAACCTGTATCTTGAAGGTAAGGCTTTTGAGATGCTGGTGATCCAGATCGCTCAGTTTGAAGATGATGAAAATGGCGATCATTTACCAAAGATCCTTAGAAAATCTGATATTGAAAAGGTAAATTACACCGCCAAACGCATTCAGGGCGACCTTAACACCAACCTTACCGTGGAAGCGCTTGCAAAGGAAGCAGGAACCAATGTAAACAAATTGCAGGAGGGTTTTAAATATGTTTACAACCTTACGGTAAATAAATACATGCAACATGTAAAACTGGAAGCCGCCAAAGAAATGCTTGCCCAGTCTGAAAAAAATATTTCAGAAATTGTCACGGCCATTGGCCTTAATAACCGCAGTTATTTTTCTAAGATCTTCAAGGAAAAGTATGGTGTGAGTCCAAAATATTTTCTAAGAACCAAGAAAGAGACTAATAATCAGGAGGTAAGCGAATAAAAATTCATTGGGCTTTCACCTGAAACTGGCTTGGGATTATTCTTGGATCGAAATCCCACAAGACAGGAAGGGCATAATACACCACAAAACTTAAAATTAAAATTGAAATTAGGTTCATCCAGATCCCTGCTTTTATCATATCTGGAATTCTCAACTGGCCTGAGCCAAAAACCACCGCATTAGGAGGTGTGGCAACCGGCAGCATAAATGCGCAGGATGCAGCGAGAGTAGCTCCTACCATTAAAAAATAAGGATGAAGGTCTAACGCCAGGGCCATAGGCGCCAAAATGGGTAACAGCATGGCCGTGGTGGCCAGGTTAGAGGTAACTTCGGTGAGGAAATTTACTGCAGCAATAAGCACAAAAACAAGCAGAAATAAAGGTAAATTTTCTAAATTGGTTAACTGTTGCCCAATCCACATAGCCAGCCCGGAGTCACCAAAACCTTTAGCCAGCGCCATCCCGCCGCCAAAAAGAAGAATTATACCCCAAGGAATTTTGACCGCTTCTTCCCAGGTGATCAATTTTTGTTGTGACTTTCCAGATGGGATGATAAATAGGCTCACTGCGGCAGTTATCGCTATGATGGTA
>JAHELO010000091.1:5630-6603 GCA_024644145.1 Christiangramia sp. | reverse complement strand
CAATTAATTTAGCTTCTATTATGGCCAACTGCAATAAGAATGTACTGCTAATTGGTGCAGATCTACGAAATCCCAGATTAAATGGTTTCCTCGAAGCAAATGAGTGCAATTATGGTTTGAGCAATTATTTATCAAATTCAGAATTAAATTATCATGGTCTTATAAGAAATTCAAAAAGTCACCCTAATTGCAAAATTATTGCGGCTGGAAGTATTCCTCCAAATCCTTCGGAGCTTTTAAGGCAGGTAAAATTCAAGGATTTGATAGCAGATCTGGAAAAGGAATTTAATTATATCATTATAGATTCTGCTCCTATTATGCTTGTGGCAGATAGTATGTTATTAAGTAAATATGCTAGTCAAATTATTTTTGTTTTAAAGGCCGGGGGCACAAATAAACAGCATATTGAATTTGCCCTCGACTCCTTTGAAAACCAAGAGTTGGATAAAATTAAATTTATCCTTAATAATGTTCCTAAAGCCAATCTGGGTTATGGTGAACGGTTTAGTTATGGAATAGCAGATCAAAAAAAATCCAAAATTAGCTGGAGAGCTCTCTTTAACCATTAGAAAAACGACAGTTTAACCACAAAAGGTATATCAAAAAATTATTATTTGAACCCCGAGAAATCGGGAAGTGTGTTTAGAATGCAGAGATAACTTTCGAGATTGTCTGCCTAAGCAATGTAATCCTTCTTCTGCCTAATCAGGAGAAGGATTTTTTATTGTCCTAATGTCCTTATTGATTCTAAATTAGAACTAAATGAACTTCCATCGCACAAAAGCTTCCATGGCTTCATAGTTCGCGAGGCCAAGATCGTGATAGTTTTTAGCAGTTTCCCGGTTCCTTTCGGTTGCTCGTAACCAGAACTCTCTTTCATCGTCACCGGGGAATACCGGCCGGTCTTTTTGTGACTGATGTTGAAAGATGGCATTTCTTTTTCGTTTTACCTCGTTAGGGGATAGTGGTACGG
>JAHELO010000091.1:0-5620 GCA_024644145.1 Christiangramia sp. | reverse complement strand
AGTTTCAAATTCATTCCAGGCTCCCCGGTACATCCAAAGCCAGCAATCTTTAGTCCAATCCTCGGTCTTTCTTAATTGCTTCAGGGCTTCAAGAATAATCTTGAAACATGTAAGATGAGTTCCATGGGGATCATCAAAATCCCCTGCGGCGAAAATCTGGTGTGGTTTAATTTCCTGAAGAAGCTTGGCCGTTAATGTAACATCTGCCTTTGTAACCGGATTTTTGACTGTTTTTCCCGTTTCGTAAAATGGCAGTGCCATAAAATGTATCTTGTCATCATTAAGACCGGCATACCTTGCGCCGGCATAGGCTTCAGATTTTCTGATGAAGGCCTTGACGTCTCTAATTTTTTCCAGATCTACCTGGTTGGGTTGCTTGATTTTAAAAAAAGCTCGCATATCTTCATATACCTCCTGGAGGTGGTCAACAGCTGCACCGATACTTTTATTGAAATCGATTGCAAATTCCACATACCGTAACACGTCTGTATCCCAGACGGCCGTATTACCACTGGTTTGATATGCCACATGAACATCATGACCCTGGTCTACCAGTCTTATAAAGGTCCCGCCCATAGAGATCACATCATCGTCTGGGTGCGGAGCAAAAATAAGAGAGCGTTTACGAGCGGGTTGTGCCCGTTCTGGTCGTTGAGAATCATCTGCATTAGGTTTGCCACCCGGCCACCCGGTTATACTGTGTTGAAGCTGGTTGAATACATCAATATTAATATCATACGCTGGTCCGAGATCTGTTGCCAGTTGGGCCATTCCATGCGAGTTATAATCTTCATCTGTAAGCTTAAGGATTGGTTTTTTAAGTTCGTTTGATAACCAGATCACCGCCTTTTTTATAAGTGTTCTTTCCCACACACAATCTTTGACCAGCCAGGGGGTGTTGAATCTTGTTAATTCAGAAGCAGCATCTTGATCCAGGATGATTTTAACATTGTCTGAAAGCTGTAAATAAGTTGCAGGCACATTCGCGGTAATTTCTCCCTCCACGGCCTTTTTAATAATGGGGGCTTTTTTCTTGCTCCAGGCCATTAAAATTATTTCCCTGGCTTTAAATATAGTTCCCACTCCCATGGTGATTGCTTTAGTAGGAACATTCTCTTTTCCACCAAAATCTCTGGAGGCGTCCCGGCGGGTAAGATCATCCAGGGTGACTAGTCTGGTTCCGGAATTCGGTGCAGAACCCGGTTCATTGAAGCCTATATGCCCCGTCCGCCCTATACCAAGTAATTGAAGGTCTAAACCTCCGGCTTTCTCGATTTTATATTCATACTGTAGACAATAATCAGCAATGGACTGTCTGGAAAGAGTTCCGTCTGGAATGTGAATGTTATTACGGGATATATCTATATGATTGAAAAGGTGCTCATCCATAAAAGCCACATAACTTTGTCTGGCCCTGGGATGCATGGGAAAGTATTCATCCAGATTGAAAGTGATCACATTCTTAAAGCTCAACCCTTCTTCCCTGTGTATTTTTACAAGATTGGAATAAACCATTATGGGAGTAGCTCCTGTAGCCAGACCAAGCACAGCGGTTTTTCCCTCCTGCTGTTTTGTTCTTATAAGTGTAGCAATATGCTCTGCAACTATTCGTGAAGCCTCTTCCTCATTTGTATATACACTTACAGGAAGTTTTTCAAATCTTGTCTCTTCCAGAAAATTCAATCTTCCCATGCTTATACATTTCAGTTGCCGATGTGTGCAGGTGGTTTATTTCTTTTTTTAATGAAGATAAATAATTTTGAGTTAAAAGATCTGAATTCTAATGGTTTGTGAGTTGGTATAGTGCTCCGGTAGTACCTTTGGATATCCTTCCAGGATCATTAAGAATTCTACTTAAACCGGATTATTAATGAATAGCGGTAATAATAAAAGCTATTATTGCATCTTCCTGCCTTTTAGTTAGATAGATTTGTAAATTAATAATCATGGAGTGCATTTTCATCTGAAATGGTGCCTGTGTCCATCCTATTAAATCAGATGGTATGATTAGTTTTTTTTATTTCGCTTCTATAATTCTCGCTATCCTGGGAATTATTGCTTCTATTTACCTGCTAAGTATGCACTACCGGAAAAGGAAATAACCCGGCTGTGCTCTCTATTCACCTGTTTATTCCGTTTTAGATCCTTTATATTCTTTCAAAATATAGGCTATGCCGAAAGTTGTTAATAGGGAAAAGCTGCCATATAAAATGGCGATAAGGCTCATGTGCCTGTTCTCTAACAATTGGTTGGCAATGAAAAGTGCTAGAACGCTGTTCTGCAGACCCATTTCTATCGCAATGGTATAAGCAGACTCATGTTTCAATTTGCTTGCCTTTGAAATGAAAAAGCCGGATAGTATTGTGGTGATATTTAGAATAAGCAGAGGCACAAATAAATGGAAATACTGGGGGTAGTCAATATTATGCTGCGAATTATCTGACACCAATACCTTAACCACAGTCACAATTAGTATTAGAGGAAGAATTATTTTAAGAGGCTTATGGAGTTTTCGAGACTGGTGATCACTTAGCAAATTATTTATTCCAATTCCTGCAAAAACCGGAATGACTACGGTGAACAATACCTGCTTCATCGTTTCCCAGAAACCCAGTTCAAAACTTTGAGAAGCTTCCCCGAACAGGATAAAACTAAGTTCCACGATCAGGGGAATGGTAAACAGTATCAAAAAACTATTAAAAGCGGTTAAAGAGATGGAAAGTGCTACGCGGCCTTTCAGGATCTTGGTGACCAGGTTAGAGGCCGTCCCGCCGGGGCAGGCAGCAATAAGCATGATCCCAATTTTAAATATAGGATCAATGGGCCAGAAGAATATAATTGCCAGAGCCATAAGTGGAAGCACCAATAGCTGGCATGCTAATCCAATTAAAACTGCTTTTGGTTGTAAAAATACCTGCTGAAAATCTTTGATCTTTAATTCCAGGCCAATCCCGAACATGATCATGGCAATTGAAGCAGGCATTATAAGATCTGAGAGATTCTCCAAATGGACTTTTAGATTTCAAATATTAGTTCTGGCTAATCTAAGAATTATATGATCAGGAATATAATTGGGGATTTTAGCACTGGGAGTTTTTCATATAATGAAGGGAGAATTTCTGGTATATGAGGCCGCTTATATTTCTGTATAAATTCCTTAAATTTGAACGCGTTCCACGGAATGGAATTTGATCAGGTTGATACTTATATGATAGATAAAATGCTTAAAAAAGGACTTTTCTTTTTAATCTTAATAACCGGCTTTTTTGCCCAGGCTCAAATTCATGATCCTGTAAAATGGGAGTCGGAAGTTAACCAGGTTTCTGAGGATGAATACGAGTTGGTGATCAATGCATTCATTGAAGATCACTGGCATTTATATTCTCAGGAATTACCCAAAGGAGGAGCGCTCCCGACGGTTTTTATATACGAAGAGGCCGGTGAAAAATATGAACTTTTAGGAGATACGAAAGAGAGTGAATCTATTACAGAATATGACAAGGTATTCGAAATGGATCTCACTTATTTTGCCTATCACGCAACCTTTACTCAGAACATCAAGGTAACAGATTCAACACTAGGTAGTATTAAGGCGAAAGTGGAGTATCAGGCATGTGATGATGAAACATGTATATTCGATACTAAAGATCTGGAATTTGTAATAAACCCTGCGCAAGTTTCAGAGGCTTCTGAAGTTGCAACTGTGGAAGGTGATGAGATCGCTGAAGAAGAACTCTTGAATCCTGAAGAAAAAAGATCTTTCTGGGGAATCTTTATCATTGCGTTTCTTTCAGGATTCGCTGCCTTGCTTACGCCCTGTGTTTTTCCCATGATCCCCATGACTGTTAGTTTTTTCACCAAGCAAAGTAAAACCCGGGCAGCAGGAATCAGAAATGCTATCTTCTACGGGATTTCAATAATTGTGATCTATGTGTTATTAGGTTCACTGGTAACCCTCATTTTTGGAGCCGATTCCTTGAATGCATTATCTACCAATGTATGGTTCAATTTGGCATTTTTCGTTTTACTAGTAGTATTTGCCATTTCGTTTATGGGGGCATTTGAAATTGTACTCCCCAGCAGCTGGGGAACAAAGATAGATTCGAAGGCGGATAAAGGTGGTTTGATCGGGATATTTTTCATGGCCCTGGCCCTTGCTATTGTTTCTTTTTCCTGTACTGGGCCTATAGTTGGAACATTGCTGGTTGAAGCAGCTTCCAAAGGCGGCACCGCACCAATTATAGGTATGCTGGGCTTTTCCCTGGCAATTGCGTTGCCTTTTGGGTTATTCGCTGCGTTCCCGGGCTGGATGAATACCCTTCCCAAATCTGGTGGATGGCTGAATACCGTAAAAGTAACTTTAGGTTTCCTTGAGCTGGCGCTGGCTTTTAAATTTTTATCGAACGCAGACCTGGTATTACAGTTGCATTTTCTGGAACGGGAGATATTCCTGGCAATCTGGATCGCGATCTTTGGAATGCTGGCTCTTTATCTTTTCGGTAAGATCAGGTTACCACACGATTCTAAAGAAGAACATATTTCTGTAGGGCGTTTAATTACCGGCCTGGTGGCATTGATATTTACTATTTATCTAATACCAGGACTATGGGGAGCTCCGTTGAAACTGATTAGCGGATTCCCGCCGCCAATGCAGTACAGTGAATCACCTGATGGGCTTGGAGCCGGTAAGGGGAATGTTTCTGCCGGTGATCAACGACTTCCTGAAGGTGCTGAATATGGTCCTCACGATATTGTTTCTTTTCACGACTATGAAGATGGTTTAGCATATGCCAGAGAAAATGACCTTCCGGTTTTAATAGATTTTACCGGTCATGCTTGCGTAAACTGTCGTAAAATGGAGGAACGGGTTTGGAGTGAACCGCAGATCCTGGATGTTTTAAAAAATGAAGTGGTGCTGGTTTCTCTGTATGTTGATGATAAGCGTAAATTACCAGAATCTGAGCAATATATTTCTAAAACTACAGGCAAGGAGATTGAAAGTATAGGTAATAAGTGGAGTGATTTCCAGATCTCCAGATATAAAGCCAATGCGCAGCCGTATTACGTACTAATAGATCATAACGAAGAAAAATTGATAGCTCCTACTGCCTATGAGCCTGATGCCGATGAATATTATAACTGGCTTAAGAGAGGAGTTGAAAATTATAAAAAGGAGGGCACTTCAGCGGTAAAAAATTTGATAAGCGCAGAAAGCGAAAGCGTGTTTCAGTAGTTAGTTGTTTTGTTTCTTTCTATAAATGCCTTTAAAAACGGTATTTAGTTGTTTACCTTCTGCACTATAGATCTCCCAGAGCTGTGTTACGCTGCCATCCTTATTTTTGGTCCAGGTGATCTGGTTAGAATACTCACCTTTCTGGCCTTTAATGGGATTGCTTTTTAAGATCATGCCTTTAACAGAGGCAGCCCCCTTTAATTTTAAAATATTACCGGAGTTACTTATCCATAACTGGTTCCAGGTATCATCTGCAGGATCGTAATAATTGTAGCTCTTTCCGGAGCCTCCGCCTCTACCTGTCCAGTTCTCGTTCAGGATGCAGTTGTCCTCCAGTTTTTCCACCAGATTTTCCCCGATCTTTTGACCGTTTTCATTAAATACTTC
>JAHELO010000090.1 GCA_024644145.1 Christiangramia sp. | reverse complement strand
GTGCGGGTGTACCAAGTACCAGATCTACCACCACCTCATCACCAAAGGTCATTACATTTTGCACTGCACCGCTTTCTACCATATTACTACCTTCACCTGCTACAGATATGGTTTCCAGGGCTTTTAATATCTCTTTTCTGTCTAATTTCATATATGAATTTTAATCAGATTCTCAAGCTTATATAGACTGATTCTAAATGCAAATATAGTTGGAATAGCTAAGAATACGAAGAATTTCGCAATATTAGATTTATAGAGTAATAAGGGTAAATTATAAAGGTGTAGGCAGAATTTTTCAGGATAGTTCCTTCACCGGATCCCAGAAATGCGCGCTAAAATTAACGATCTTAAGATCCTTTACCTTAACACCTTCTTCCTCCAGTAGCTGTTGCATGGCATTTGTTCCACCAAAATGATGCTTGCCCGTAAGTACACCATTTCGATTTACAACTCTATGGGCGGGAACATCCTCCATATTGTGAGAAGAGTTCATAGCCCATCCCACCATGCGCGCACTCCGTGCCGCACCAAGAAATTTAGCAATAGCACCGTAAGAGGTCACTCTACCTTCAGGGATCTCCCTGCAAACGTCATATACCCGTTCAAAGAAATTAGAATTATCCCCCAAGCTCAGGTATTTAAAATTCTTATTAGCGCCACTATGATTAGGACCAGCATTAGCCCAGCCATGAAGTAGTTGGAAAATTTCGCGAAAGACTCCGCTTTCTTTTCAATCTTGTCAAACAATATGGCATACAGGTACAGCGATGTAAAACTTCCCAGGCATGCAGCCACAGCGAAAGAAATATTGAGAGACCAGTCATAATCCATTCCCCTGCTTAGGTCCATTGCCCCAGCAAGTGCAACAAAATAAGGGATCGGAAAAACATTCAGGGCGGCTATCAACATCCCTTTAAAGAGGCTATGTGCTGTTGCTTTATCCTCCTTGTGTTTAATGCCTTTTCTGTTTTTTGCCTGGATAAAAAAGTAAATTGCCAGAATACAGAATACCACTAATCCTGCTCTAAGGATCATTCGCTTAACAATAGGATGATCAAAGATATACTGAGCAAGCATTACCGCAATAAAGGCCTGAATGAGTATCACGATTCCGGCACCAATAGCTACATAGAAACCACTTTTTTTACCTTTCTCCACGCAGGTTTTGGCAACGGTCATGTTCACCAATCCTGGTGGAACCACTCCTATAAATGCTGCAAAGTAAGTGATGAGGAAAAGCTTAGTTTCTTCCAATACCTGTTATTTTATCTTGAATTGAATATACGTGATTGGTTTACCTTTTTCAAGGTACTGTTTTTCGTAGAAAGTTTGTATACCGGTTACCTCTTTTGGAGAATATTCATTTTTGTAAATATCATGATGCGCATACAGGATCTCATGACCTTCACCATGTAACAACCCAAGAGTATACCCATGCATAAATTCTGAATCTGTCTTAAGATGCATAAGCCCTTCCGGGTTCAGGATTGTTTTATACCTCTGCAGGAATTCAGAATTCGTCAACCGGTGCTTGGTTCGTTTATATTTAATTTGCGGATCTGGAAAAGTGATCCAAATCTCACTAACTTCACCCGCTGCAAAAACATGCTGTATAAGTTCTATCTGGGTACGCACAAAAGCTACGTTCTCCAGGCCTTCTTCCAAGGCTGTTTTAGCCCCACGCCAAAATCTTGCTCCTTTTATATCTATTCCTATAAAATTCTTATCTGGATTCTGCCGGGCAAGGGCCACCGTATACTCCCCTTTTCCGCAACCTAATTCAAGCACTACGGGATTATCATTCTTAAAAAAGTCACGGCTCCAATTGCCTTTTAACTGAAATGTTTCATCGGTAAGCTCCTCCCGGGAGGGCTGGATTACATTTTCAAATTTCTCGTTTTCCCTGAATCGCTTGAGTTTGTTCTTACTTCCCACTAAATTTTAATATTTTGGCAAAATTAAAGAAAATAGACCACCTGCCGATAATAATATATTTGTAAAATGCGAAATAAGAGGATTTTGGTGGCCGCACTTAACTGGGGCCTTGGTCATGCAACACGTTGCATCCCCCTTATAAAAGAGCTTAAGGCACAAGAATATGAACCTGTAATTGCTTCAGACGGGCCGGCCTTAGAACTTCTCAAAAAAGAATTCCCTGATTCTATTTTTGAAACTCTTCCCTCTTATAATATAGCGTATACAAGAAAAGGCAGTCTTTTAAAATGGAAATTGTTATTGGACAGCCCGCGCATTTTGAGAACCATCCAGGCCGAAAAGCAACTTACCAGTCAACTGGTTACCAAACACAACCTTAAAGGAATTATTTCTGATAACCGGTGGGGTGTGAGAAGTCACCTTCTTGATAAAAATGTGTTTATCACACATCAGTTAAATGTTCTTAGCGGAAGCACTACGAAAATAAGCAGCCAGATCCAGCAATACTACCTCAGGAAATTTGATGAATGTTGGATACCCGATAACGAAGGAGAGCCCAATCTTAGTGGCATCCTGGGGCATCCACATAAAAAGCCTGAAAACATAAAATATATCGGGCCTCTATCCAGATTTGATAAAAAAGAGCTACCGGTTATTTACGATTGCATGGTACTATTAAGCGGTCCAGAACCTCAACGCAGCATTCTGGAAACTATTTTGCTTAAAGTATTATCGAAGACTGCGATGAAAGTTCTTTTTATCAGAGGTGTGATTAAGGGTAATGCTATTAGGAATACCAATGACCGAGTAACAATTAGAAATTATTTAACCGCTTCATCTTTAGAAACAGCCATAAACAGTAGTCGGTTTATCATTTCCAGATCTGGTTATACCACTTTAATGGATCTTTCTAAGCTGGAGAAAAAAGCTTTTTTCATTCCTACGCCAGGCCAGAAAGAACAGGAATATCTCGCAAAAAGAATGAAGAAGGCCGGAATGGCTCCATTTTGCGAACAGGGAAATTTTACCCTTAATCAATTAAAAAAAATCGACAATTATTCCGGGTTAAGTAATTTCGGGAACGATCCTAGCCTCAGGGACTGCTTTGCTTTTTTCAAGAGTAAATGAGAATTCACTGCCAACCCCAAAAACACTTTCTACATATATTTTCTCATCGTGTGCTTCCAGAATATGTTTTACAATAGAAAGACCGAGGCCAGACCCTCCTTCTTTACGTGAACCGCTTTTGTCTACCCTGTAAAACCTTTCAAAAAGCCGGGGAATATTTTCTTTCTGAATCCCCTCCCCATTATCTGTTACTCTAACAATCACCTTATTCTTTATAAGGTTCTCGATACTAATCTCAGTAGTTCCTCCTTTTTTTCCGTATTTAATAGAGTTCACAATAAGATTAGTAAGCACCTGTTGAATTCTCTCCTTGTCTGCCCGCACATATATGCGTTCTTCATATTCTATATCGAAAGTAAGAATGATATTTTTTTTGGCAGCTTTCATTTCCAGCAGGTCGAAAGAAGCCTGAATCAACTCTATAATATCAAAGGTTTCATATCTTAAATGAAGATCACCGGTTTCGAGTTTTGTGATCATATCCAGATCTTTTACAATATAGATTAGTCTTTCCACTCCCTTTCCTGCCCTGGTAAGGTATTTTTTCCTGATAGCCTTATCCTTATGAGCTCCATCAAGTAAGGTAAGTATATAACCCTGCACCGTAAAAAGTGGTGTTTTTAGCTCATGAGACACATTTCCCATAAATTCCTTTCTGTATGCCTCCCTCACCTTCAATGTTTCTATCTCCAGTTTTTTGTCTTCAGCAAATTTCTTTACTTCCCGTGTAAGACTGGACATATCTGTAGTGATCTGGTCTGGACTTAAGGTTTTGGAATCTAACAAGGATACATTGTCATATACTTTTTTAATTCTTCGGTAAATAAAACGCTCAACCCTATACTGAATGATTAGAAAGGCAAAAAGGTAGCACAGTAAGGCAAAAATGATCAAGGACCATACAATAGAGTCTATATCCAGATATAGGAATCCAGCAAAAAGGATAGTAAGAAATCCACTGATATAAAGAGCTGTCCTTAAGGCAAATCTATATGAACGTTTTAACTTTTCAGACATTAAACAACAAACTTATAGCCTACACCCTTGATAGTTTTGATTCTCTCATCTCCTATCTTTTCACGAAGCTTTCTAATATGAACATCTATAGTTCTACCTCCCACCACGATCTCGTTCCCCCAGACATTATTTAAAATATCTTCTCTTTTATATACTTTCCCGGGTTTAGAAGCTAACAGAGATAGTAATTCAAACTCCTTTTTGGGAAGTACAATTTCTTCACCGTTCTGAACGATCTTATATTCATCCCGGTTTATTACAATATCTCCCAGATTAACCACATCAGATGATTTTTCATCTGAACGGTATCGCCTCAACAAAGCTTTTACCTTACTAAGTAATACCTTAGGTTTTATTGGTTTGGTTATATAATCATCTGCGCCGGCATCAAAACCAGCCATCTGCGAATAATCTTCTCCCCTCGCCGTCAAGAAAGTGATAATGGTTCCTTCAAGTTCAGGCACTTTTCGAATCTGCTCACAGGCCTCTATCCCATCCATCTCAGGCATCATGACATCCAGAATAATAAGATGTGGTTTATTTTTTTTGGCAAGTTTAATTGCTTTTGCGCCATTTTCTGCCGTAAACACCTGGTATCCTTCTGATGATAAATTGTAACCTACAATTTCCAGAATATCCGGTTCATCATCTACCAGCAAAATACGAATGTCTTTTTTCTTCATTATGATCTTTGGTGTGGTTAAGAGACCCTAAAATTAACCAATAATTTAAACTATAGGGCGATTAACGTAATAGTAACATTATGCTAACGCTATCATTACAAAGCTTCAAGCTAAGCCTGCATGCACCCTATAGCTGCGTCATTAATTTGCAGCAATATTTTATAGCAAAAAGAAATGAATCGATATTATTAATTTGATATGCTTCTGAATCTGGATGCACATATTTTCAATAATTAAATAATCTGGCGCTGAAATAAATTAGGAACATATCTTTCGGCCATTCATATAAACTTGGCAATCTCCAAAATTGAGGCACCATTTTCCCTGAAAAAAATGGTAGATTTTAATTTATTAATTCTGGTAAAGTTATTTTAGATCATTTAATTCACATTTTTAATTTATTGAAAATCAACAACTACCCAAATTAAAAGGCTTGTAACGTACAAGCCTTTTTTTTATTTCATTTTTTTACTATTTGATAATTTTATTGGCAAGATTTTTGAAATTTTATTTGTAAGTTTGTTTAAACCTCGACCGTAAAGAATGAAGCAGAAGTACTTATTTATCCTTTTAATATTCTGTTTACTGATTGCCACTCCGGCAAGTGCTCAGGATTCTGCTCGTGTTCCAGAAAGAACGGAAATTCCTATAGACGGTTTATCTATCTACCCTAACCCGGTCACCGGAGGGAAGGTATATATCTCCACCACCAAAAATCAGGATAAAGTAATCGAGATTTATAATGTGCTGGGAAAACCTGTTCATAAAGCCCGTATGCGAGGTAGAGAATTGGATGTTTCTTTACTTACACCAGGGATTTATATTCTTAAGATCCAGGAAGGAAAGTCTAAAGCTACCAGAAAGCTTGTCGTAAAATAAGCGTACCGCTTTACTTTTTAATCAGCTTCTGTTCCAGAGGCTTTTTTTATTCCTTAATTTTGAACAAACTTCTAGCACAAAATATGCTTGAAAATAAAATTTTCGAAATTTCGAACAACACACAGTTTGATTCTCTCGCTTTAAAAGTATTTGAGCATCAGTTTGAGCACAATAAGGTATACCAGCATTTCTGTAATCTACTTAGTAGAAATCCCGGGAATGTAAAATGCATACATGATATCCCCTTTCTCCCTATAGAGTTCTTCAAAAGTAAAAAAATAGTAACGGGCGAAAAACCGACCCAGGTCACCTTCAGCAGCAGCGGCACCACCGGAACGGTCACCAGTAAACACTATATTTACGATCTTAGGTTATACGAAGAAAGCTTTCTAAAAGCTTTTTGCAACTTCTACGGGGACCCAGAGGAATATATATTTCTTGCACTCTTGCCTTCTTACCTGGAACGAACAGGATCATCGCTTATTTACATGGTCAATTCACTTATTGAACGCTCTAATAGTGAACACAGCGGTTTTTATTTAGACAACCTCGACGCACTGAGCACCAAGCTGGAAATACTGGACAATAGCGGCCACAAGGTTTTTTTAATTGGTGTTTCTTTTGCTCTGCTGGATCTTATTGAGAAACATCAATTCCGGTTAACGAATACTATTGTGATGGAAACTGGCGGAATGAAGGGAAAACGAAAGGAAATGATAAGGGAGGAACTTCATGCTGAACTTAAAAAAGGTTTTGGAGTTGAACACATTCATAGCGAATATGGAATGACCGAATTGCTTTCCCAGGCATATTCAGCAGGCAACGGAATATTTGATTGCCCACCCTGGATGAAGCTTCTGATTCGTGACCCGGAGGATGCACTCACTTTATTACCCGATGGGAAGACCGGGGGAATTAATGTGATAGATCTGGCCAATATTAACTCCTGTTCTTTTATCGCAACCCAGGACCTGGGAAGAATAAAAAATGAAGGAATGGAAATTCTGGGAAGGTTTGATAATAGTGATGTTAGAGGCTGCAACCTTTTACTTTTATA
>JAHELO010000089.1 GCA_024644145.1 Christiangramia sp. | reverse complement strand
AAGTTCCGGGATCGGGGTGTTGTCTTTGGTAACCAGAATTTCCCGTTTTATGTCACTTAGGGACTGGTGGCCTTTTTCATCTATCACTTCTTCCAGCACATCATCTTTAAGGATAAAACCCGAAATATTGTTTGATTTATCCTTGTACACAGGGATCCTTGAAAATTTCAGGTTCCGGTGATTCTGGTAAAAATCTTTTAAAGACATGCTTTCATCTTCTGTGATTGCTACGGAAAATGGCGTCATGACATCTTTCGCTTCTACAGATTTAAATACCAGTAAATTCTTAATCACCGTGGTTTCACTTTCCTCAAATACACCGTCTTCTTCAGCGGCATCGGTGATTGCTGCGAATTCTTCCCGGCTCATACTGCTTACATGGGCAGATTTGCCAATAAGTTTTGTAGTAAGCGTCATCAACCATAATAGACCTGTATACTTCAGAGGAAAGATCATTATCTGCAGGGACTTTGCAGTGAAATTACCTAAAGATTGCCAGTATGTGGCGCCAATTGTTTTGGGGATAATTTCAGAAAGGATCAATATAGCCAGAGTCATAAGGCCAGATACAATGCCCACGGCATTCCCTCCGTCTCCAAAAGTTTTTTCTGCCTGCACTCCCACCAATATCGCTCCTACGGTATGCGCCACGGTATTAATGGTAAGTATGGCTATAAGCGGTTTGTCTATATCCTGTTTTAAGTGCGCCAGTATCTTGGCATAGTGTTTACCTTCCTTTCTCTTGATCTTGATATAGGAAGGGGTAATACTCAAAAGAGAGGCTTCCAAAATGGAGCACATAAAGGAAAAGAAGATAGATAATGTGGCAAAAAGAATTAATAAGCCCATACGCTTAATTGACTGTTAGACTGGCTAATTTATATATTCTCTAAGCAAATATTTAAAAAGAAATGATAAAACCTGAAAACAGCAAATTAATAAACTCATAAGAAGCCCAACCTGGGACCTATAAGTTGATCAGGAGATCAATTTTACAGCATCTTTAGCAAAATAAGATGCGATCATACTGGCTCCAGCCCGTTTTATAGCCGTTAACTGTTCCAGTATTACAGCATCATGATCAAGCCATCCTTTTTCTGCTGCTGCTTTTATCATTGCATATTCTCCACTTACCTGATATACGGCCACCGGAACATTCACAGCATTTTTAATCTCTCTCACAATGTCCAGATAACATAAGCCTGGTTTTACCATCACGATATCTGCTCCTTCATCTATATCCATCAGGGTTTCCCTGATCGCTTCTTCGCGGTTCGAGGGATCCATCTGGTAGGTTTTCTTGTCCCCGAAACCAGGAGCTGAATCCAGAGCATCCCTGAAGGGTCCGTAAAATGCAGAAGCATATTTGGCTGAATAGCTCATAATTCCTGTTTCATGAAATCCTTCATCTTCCAGCAAAGTTCTTATTTCGAAGATCCTTCCATCCATCATATCGCTGGGAGCAACAAAATCGGCCCCGGCTTTTGCATGAGAAAGTGCCATTTCTGCAAGTATAGCAGTGGTGTCATCATTCAGGATTTTTCCTTCGGCAACAACACCGTCATGGCCATAAGAAGAATAAGGATCTAAAGCCACATCTGTCATTACAACCATTTCTGGTGCGACATTCTTAACCATTTTTACAGCGCGTTGCATTAAGCCATCCTTATTAAGCGCCTCGGTTCCTGCATTATCTTTTAAATTATCTGGAACTTTCACGAAAAGCAGTACCGAACGTAAACCTAAATTCCAGAGTTCACGCACCTCTTTTTCCAGGAGGTCCAGGCTGTATCTGAAATATCCCGGCATGGAAGCGATCTCTTCTTTCACATTGTTCCCTTCTACAATAAAGAGCGGGACAATAAAATCCTGAGGAGAAATAATGGTTTCTCTAACCAGTGATCTTATAGATTCGTTGGTTCTTAATCTTCTGTTGCGTCTTAAGGGATACATGGAATTCAGCTTTAAGGTTTTTTAATCTACCCAGTTCCTGGGGCTTTTCAATACTTTTACTAATTTTTCTTCTTCACTACCCGGTTCAGGATGATGATCGTACACCCATTGTACATGGGGAGGAAGACTCATTAGGATACTTTCAATTCTACCGTTCGTCTTTAATCCGAACAGGGTTCCCTTATCGTGAACCAGGTTGAATTCTACATAACGACCTCTTCTAATCTCCTGCCAGTCACGGTTTTTTTGAGTATATGGCTCGTCTTTCCTTCTTTCTACAATAGGAACGTAAGCGTCAAGGAAGGAATTCCCCACATTGGTTACGAAATCATACCAATCTCCAATTTTCATATGGCCGTCTTCCTTAAGGTAGTCAAAGAAAAGACCTCCAATTCCGCGTGCTTCATCACGATGAGAATTCCAGAAATACTCATCACATTTCTTTTTATATTCTGTGTAAAAGGAAAAACCATGTGGTGTACAGGCCTTTTTAGAGACCTGGTGAAAATGTCTGGCATCTTCTTCAAATAAATAATAGGGAGTTAGATCCTGGCCACCACCAAACCACTGGTCTATTATCTTGCCCTCTTTATCATACATTTCGAAATACCTCCAGTTGGCGTGAACAGTAGGAACCATTGGGTTTTTTGGATGAAGTACAAGGCTAAGACCACAGGCAAAAAAATCTACATCACCTACCTTGAAATATTTTTGCATCGCTGGAGCCAGAGGACCATATACTGCAGAGATATTTACACCTCCTTTTTCAAATACGGCTCCATTCTCAATAACCCTCGTTCTACCGCCACCACCTTCTTCGCGTTTCCAGATATCTTCCTGAAATTTTGCTTTACCATCTATTTCTTCAAGTTTACTTGTAATCCTATCCTGAAGGTCCTGTATATATGCGTAAAAACGTTTCTTCATTCCTTAATTTTTCATTCTTCCAAATATACCAGATGGTCTTCTGCCTCATTAATATCCTCTGTGGATCTTAACTTTTTAGCTTCCTTCAGCATATTTTCTAACTGGTTAACGATATTTACTCCTCTCTTATTACGAAATAAATCCCGGCCTATTTTATTATTATGTAGATCCATTAATCTTTCGCATTTTGGATTGGGCAAAAGAACTTCATGCAGATCTGTTATTTTCCTGCTTTTGGCAATGGCCTTATCTTTTGACCTGGAAACAGCGTAGTATTTTTCACAAAGTAAATAATTCCATAAAGCATGTCTAAATGCATTTGCCTTAGTATCCAGATGATGTTCCTGCCCGAACTTCGAATCACAAATTTCAAGAGTTTTTTTGGTGGCCCGGTAGGTTGCTGCGATATACATAGGGTCTTTTATAAACACCCAGCAGAGTTTTAAAATCTGCCTTAGCTCCAATCCTTTTAACCACCTCCACAAAAACACTTAGTCCCGGTATTCCTTCACTGCGTTCACAAAAGCCTTCGCATTATCTACAGGGATATCTGGAAGAATACCATGGCCAAGGTTTGCAATATACCGGTCTTTTCCAAACGCCCTGATCATATCATGAACCATATATTTTATCTCTTCTGGTTTAGAATATAGTCTTGCGGGATCAAAATTACCCTGCAGGGTGATATTACCTCCACTTAAATATCTCGCATTTCTTGCTTCACAGGTCCAGTCTACTCCCAGTGCAGAGGCGCCAGATTTTGCCATTTTATCCAAAGCAAACCAACATCCCTTCCCGTATGCGATTACAGGTACCTCATCTTTTAAAGCATCGATGATCTGTTGCATGTACTTCCAGGAAAACTCCTGATAATCTTTTGGTTCCAGTAATCCACCCCACGAATCAAATAGCTGGATGGCATCTACCCCGGCCTTCACTTTTTCTTTTAGATAGGCGATAGTTGTATCTGTAATCTTTTGTAATAAAGTATGAGCTGCAATGGGTTCCATAAAACAAAATCTTTTCGCTTTATCGAAGGTTTTAGAACCCTGCCCCTGTACGCAATAGCAAAGTATCGTCCAGGGTGATCCGGCAAATCCTATCAAGGGCACTTCATCATTTAATTCCTGCTTGGTAAGTTTTATGGCCTCAAAAACGTAATCTAATTCCTCATTTACATCAGGTACTATTACCTCTTCCACCTTTTTAGCTGTATTCACAGGTTTTGGCAGCCAGGGTCCCACCCCGGGTTTCATTTCTACTTCTATATTCATCGCCTGTGGAACCACAAGAATATCGCTGAAAAGTATTGCGGCATCGGGTCCTATTTGTTTTATAGGCATCACGGTGATTTCGGTGGCAAGTTCCGGAGTTCTGCAACGGGTGAAGAAATCATATTTCTCCTTCAATTTCATGAAATCTGGTAAATACCTACCAGCCTGTCTCATCATCCAAACGGGTGGGCGTTCTACAGATTCTCCTTTTAATGCCTTTAAAAACAGGTCGTTCTTTATCATTTTCCTGAGGTGTTTTAATCGTTCTTTAAATTCGAGACCACTTTCGCAATCACATTTTCAATACCGGGTTTAGCCGCAACTACAATTTTATTGGTATGCCTCTTTGCCTCAAAAGCTGTTGTATCTCCAATGCAAAAGGCCGTTGTGTCTAAAAGGTTTCTATGTGTGAAACTTTTTACCCCACTGGGACTGAAAAAAAGGATCCCTTCAAATTCAGATTCGAATTTTTTCAGATTTAGTGTAGTATTATAGACCTGGGTCTCTTCGTATTTTATATTGTTTTCTTTCAGTAGTTGAGGCAGTTCGTCCCTGCGCTTATTTCCGCTGAAGAAATGAAATTCTTTTTGATTATGCTTCCTGATAATTTTCCTTGCCAGTTCTTTAGAATTATTGGCGATTTCCATGCACTTTATACCATTTTTTGAAGCATAAGCAGCGGTCTTATCACCTACACAGAAGCAATTCTCTATTTGCAGGTCTTTATCTTTAATAGCTTTTACCGCATTGCTGCTGGTAAAAATAGCATTTTGAATTCCTTGACTTTCAATATTAAATTCAACGAATTCGATCGAGATTGCATCGTATTCTACCAGTCCAATTCCGCTATTCAGCAATAGTTCCTTTTGATTCGGGGCAAGTTTTTTTGTAGAAAGAACCGTTGCCATTGCTCAATTTTTCAAAATAGATTTGATCTCTGTCATCAATGCTTTTCCCCCTTTATTCAGGATTTCCAGCGCGGCATTCTTACCCATATTTTCTACTTCTGGGATGGGGAGGTTTTTTTCAACTTCTATTTTGCGTTGTCCATCCAGGCTGAAAAGCGCACCACGAAAATTAACCTGACCATTTACGATCCTGGCAAGAGCACCTATTGGTGCAGTACATCCTCCTTCCAGTACCCGAAGAAATTCTCTTTCTATATGAACACATATTTCAGACTCCTTATGGTTAAGTATCGTCAAAGCCTCGCGGGAATAAGTGTCATGCTCCATCGCGACAATGAGCATTGCACCCTGAGCCGGAGCCGGGATCATCCAGTTAAGGTCAATATAATTTTCAGGTTTTATCTCTATACGGTCCAGGCCGGCAGCAGCGAATATTGCTCCATTCCAATCATTATCATTTAATTTTTGAAGGCGCGTGTTCACATTTCCACGAAGGTCTACTACGGTATGTTCTGGATATTTGTGAAGCCATTGGGCCTTTCTTCTCAGACTTCCCGTGGCAATGCATCCCTGGCCAGAATCAAGGAAATCAATTCCTTTATGAACAAGAATATCCTTATTGCTAGCTCTTTTCATAACCGCACCTTCCACGATTCCTTTTGGTAAAGCAGTTGGAACATCTTTCATAGAATGAACTGCAATATCTACTTCTCCCTTGATCATAGCTACGTCCAGGGTTTTGGTGAATATTCCAGTAATTCCCATTTCGTATAGTGGCTGATCGAGATTTAGGTCGCCGGTAGATTTTACAGGTACCAATTCTGTCTTATGACCGGTCTTTTCAAGAGCATTTTGTACGGTTCTGGCCTGCCAAAGTGCTAATTCGCTGTCTCTCGTACCAATTCTAATTACTTTGCTCATTTTGTAATCTCTTCTAATTGAAAGACCTTCTGGATCAATTCCAGACTTTCATCTGTGGTTTCGCTGTCTTCTTTTAGATGATTAGCGAAATGTTTCATGATCTTATGTATGATCCTGTTACTAACAATCTCAGCCTGCTCATCGTTGAAGTCGGATATTTTTTTACGCTGAAACGCCAGCTCAGCATCTTTCATCATTTTAAGCTTTTTCTTTAAAGCCTTAATGGTAGGTGCAAATTTTCTGGTTTCCAGCCACTGGTTAAAATCATCTTCAACTTCGGCAATGATCATTTTTGCCTGTGGAATAAATTGTTTGCGTCGCTCCAGAGTCTCATCGGTCATTTGAGAAAGATGATCCAGATGGATAAGTTTCACATTTTCCAGGTCCTGTACATCGTCTGAAACATTTTTGGGAATAGAAAGATCCAGTATCAAAAGTTCCCTCTTAGGATAGATCAGTTCTTTCGAGATCGTAGGATTATGCGCTCCAGTGGCTACAATTAAAATATCACTATTTCTGATCTCAGCCTGAAGATCGGCATAATCCTTGACGATAAGGTTAAACTTTCCGGCGATCTTTTCGGCCTTATCCTTGGTCCTGTTAATTAAGGTAATATGATTGTTCCTGGTATGTTTTACCAGGTTTTCGCAGGTATTTCTTCCAATTTTTCCTGTTCCGAAGAGAAGGATATTCTTTTCTGAAATATTCTCAATATGTTTAA
>JAHELO010000088.1 GCA_024644145.1 Christiangramia sp. | reverse complement strand
CGATTCCAGAGTAGAGATAAAGCTTGGAAAAACATCTACCGTGGGCTCATAAGTTTGCCCGGTAGTTTCAGCCAAATGTACTGTTGTTTCTTTCGGATATACAACCTCCAGTGCTGCGCCTGTTGCCATATTAACCTCGGCGACGATCTCACCCAGCGTTTGCTCTATAGGCTGAGTAAAATCTATTGATTCAACACTTATGGCGGCAACGATTTCTTCATTTATACTTATTCCATTCCTGGGATCGCCATCTGAATCTAAGGTTTGTAAAAATGCAGCAATATTTTTCAATTCAGGAGAATCCTAACACGTTTAATGTTAATACCTCTAAAAAGGTATTTTTGCCAATACTCCAATATGTTGTACTTTCGGGTCTTTCCTAATAAAAATTAGATAATGTCTCAATTTTGGCTCTATTTCAGGCTCGGGCTGGATCATGTTCTGGACTGGCAGGCCTATGACCACGTACTTTTTCTTATAGTACTGGTCGCCTCCTATAGTTTTATAACCTGGAAGCGTGTTTTGTGGCTGGTTACGTTGTTCACCCTGGGACACACCATGGCCTTATTCCTTTCAGTATATGAGATTGTAAGCGTAGATAGCAATTATGTGGAATTTTTGATCCCTGTCACAATCCTCGCCACTGCAGTCTTCGATATTGCCACTGCTGGAAAGAAAGTACGAAACACCAATTATAACGTACTTTATTTTACTACTATCTTTTTTGGATTAATTCATGGCCTTGGATTCTCTTCCTATTTTAAAATGATCGCTTCAGGTTCTGAAAGCAAATTTTTACCCCTGCTGGAGTTCGCTTTGGGGATTGAAGCAGCCCAGGTGATCGTAGTTCTAATAGTATTGATACTGGCACTCATATTCCAGAATATTCTGAACGTCTCTAAACGGGACTGGATTCTCGTAACTGCTTCTATTGTGGTAGGTATTACCTTACCCATGGTAATCAATAGTTATCTTGCAATTTAGATCTCTAATTTTTCGGAAGTATTTCTACCAATAATCTTTTAATTTGCAGTCTATTATTAAATTTATTCCTTCAATCTTGTCCCATTTTCCATGAACAGTAAAAAACAACAAAAATTCGATAAAGCATACTTGAGAATTGCCCGGGAATGGAGTAAATTATCTCATTGTAATAGAAAACAGGTTGGCGCGTTAATTGTAAAGGATAGAATGATCATTTCTGACGGGTATAATGGAACCCCGACAGGATTTGAGAATTTTTGCGAAGATGACGAAGGTTATACTAAATGGTATGTGCTACATGCTGAGGCTAATGCAATCCTGAAGGTTGCAGGCTCCACCCAATCATGTAAAGATGCCACTTTATATATAACTATGTCACCCTGTAAGGAATGTAGTAAATTAATACACCAATCTGGTATTAGCAGACTTGTTTACCATATTGATTATAAAGATAATTCTGGCCTGGAGTTTCTGGAAAAAGCAGGTGTAGAACTTCACCAAATAACCGAATTACAAGATTGAAAGGAAGGAACAAAATATACACTCCGCTGTTACTAAGCATCGCCTGTGCCGTTGGATTAATCCTGGGCACACGGTTAAATTTTGACCCTTCAGACGAGCTATTCTCGGCTAATCCTAAAAAACAAAAGCTCAACCGACTCATCGATTATATCGACTATGAATATGTAGACGATGTAAATACAGACAGTATCGTAGATGTTACGGTAAACAAGATCCTCGAGAACCTGGATCCTCATTCGGTTTATATTCCGAAGAATGAATATGCCCGGGTCACAGAGAATATGAAGGGGGATTTTGTGGGGATTGGTGTAAGTTTTTATAATATACAAGATACCATAGTGGTAATAAAAGCGCTTGAGGGCGGGCCCAGTGAAAGGATAGGTATACGCGGCGGAGACCGGATCCTGTACGCAAATGGTCAACAGCTTTTTAATCTTGATATCAGTGAAGATTCTATCACCACGCATTTAAAAGGCAAAGCAAATACTAAAGTTACCCTCAAGGTTTTACGCAAAGGCATAGAAGATCTGCTCACATTTAAAATAAAACGTGGTAAAGTTCCTCTGAAAAGTGTAGACGCCTCGTATATGCTCACCGATAATCTGGGTTATATCAAAATTGACCGATTTTCTGAAACCACCTTCAAAGAATTCAGCAAAGCAATAAAAGACCTGAAAGCTAAAGGAGCAAAGGAAATAGCCCTGGACCTGCGGGATAACCCCGGCGGATATTTATCTGAAGCCATTAATATTGCCGATGAATTCATCAAGGACGATCAGCTCATACTTTTTACTAAGAATAAGAGCGGAGCTATTGAAGAAACCTACGCTCAAAGAAAAGGCAGTTTTGAGAATGGTAAAGTATATGTGCTGATAAACGAAAATTCCGCCTCAGCGAGCGAAGTGGTTGCCGGAGCCTTACAGGATAACGACGTAGGCACCATTGTAGGCCGCAGATCATATGGCAAAGGCCTGGTTCAGCGCGAAATGGAGCTAGGCGATGGTAGCGCAGTGAGATTAACTATTGCGCGGTATTATACTCCTACAGGCAGGTCTATTCAAAAGCCGTATGAAAACGGAAACGAGTCTTACTTCAATGATTACATGAGGCGCTATAAAAACGGCGAAATGAATAATGTTGACAGCATTGAGGTCAATGATTCATTGAGATATATAACTCCCGGTGGAAAGATCGTGTATGGTGGTGGAGGCATTATTCCGGATATCTTCGTACCCAAGGATACCGATTCTGAAAAAGAAAAACTCACCTTTCTGCTTCGCGGAGGCTATATGAGTCGGTTTGTTTTCAGCATATTAGAGAAAAACAGAGAATATTATAATTCAATAAGTAAAGAAGATTTTAGAAAAGAGATCAGGATCACCAATGAGATGATGAGAGATTTTGATATTTATTTAAGCCAGATGAATATTGGTGTAAAAGCGACCAGTGAGTCTCATAAACCTCTTTTAAAGAAATATTTAAAGGCTGAGATCGCTCAGCAGTTATTCGGAACTAATGCATTTGAACGTTTTTTAAATGAAGATGACCGAATAATTCAGAAAGTAATCGAGTTGTCCAATGAAAAGTAATAATTTGGACAATGAATGCAGAATTTCACTGAATATCTTGCCGGAATCTGGCCTTTGACGCCCTTATTCCTTTTCATTATAGCCGTTGGATTTAGGCTGCTGGATAACAGTGCATATTTGTTCCTTCAAAAAGAGATTCTGATAAACTCTTCCAACGTTTCCAGAGCTAATTTAAAGTACCAGATAAACGTAACGAAAGATCCTAATTTTACGAGACGGTTAAAACGGGCTATGGTATTTAGAGACCTTCAACAGAGCTTCATGATTTCTGCAATTATAAGCTTCCCAATTAGCCTTATATTTTACTTTTTAAACTAGTTTATCATGTACCTTGGTGTGGTCCCCGTTGTTCCACAAGGTAAGTATATCTGTAGCCACTGAAGCCCCGCTCCCACTGGCAATCGCATACTGGCTTCGCCACCCCGCTAAAGTACCGGCCACGTATAATCCCGGACTAACCAAATGATCTGTATTCCTTAACTGGATCCTGTTTTTGGAAACCTTTGCTTTGGCATGTGGCATGATAAATTCTTCCACACCCTTAATAGGTAGTGGACTGGTATAACCCACGGCTAGAACCACTATTTTAGCTGTATACTCTTTGAGGTTTGTAGAGATCTTAAATCCACCCCCATACTCTTGAATTTCCTTTACTTTTTCTCCGCCAATCTGCTCTACTTCAGGATACATTTGTGACAAATGTTCTGCTCCCTGGTCTAGTACTTCACTTCCTTTAGTCGTGGGAGCTATTCCAAAGACATTGTTCAGTAAAGCAGAGCGTAAATGAGAGGATTTCTGATGCAGGATTATTCCTGCTTTTTTATTAGTAGCGTAAGACTTTTTCATTCCAGATCCTACAACCAGCGCACAGGAAAGCCCTGCTGCCCCACCACCTATAATAAGCACATCAAAATCCATAAGATCACTTCTGTTTCCTGGATATGGTTCTAGACATTAATAAGATAGCCATAAGAACGATAACGCAAAGACTTGCCACAATAACAATAAGCGCTTTCCCGCTATCCCCGTTCAATAGATCCTGGAAATCAAGTACGCTGGCGCTTATGCCAATAAAAACAACAGCTAAGAAAATTATGGTGTATATAAGATATTTCATTAAAATAAATTCTGAATGTTCGCTGCGAAAAGTTTCACTGCAATGGCGAGTAAGATCACTCCAAAGACTTTTCTAATTACATTAATTCCCTGTGTCCCCAGAATCCTTTCAATTTTTGAAGATGATTTTAAAACCAGGTATACAAATATAATATTGATTACTATAGCTACAATGATATTTACCGTTTCGTATTCTGCCTGAAGTGAAACCAAAGAAGTCATGGTACCCGCACCGGCGATTAACGGAAAGGCAAGAGGCACTACTGAAGCTGTTTCAGGTGCATCATCCTTATATAAACTTATTCCCAGGATCATTTCCAGGGCAAGGAAGAACAGGATAAAAGAACCTGCAACGGCAAAAGAATTAACATCTATACCTATGAGATTCAGGATCTCCTTTCCCAGAAAAAGAAAAACCACCATAATAATACCCGCCACGATAGAAGCCTTTTCGCTTTGAATATGACCTACTTTTTTACGGAGGTCTATAATAATCGGGATATTCCCAATAATATCTATAACTGCAAAAAGCACCATCCCTGCGGTAAATATCTGCCTGAAATCTAATACCTTAAACATAACTAACTGTTTTCAAAATTGGCGGCAAAAGTACTTCAACTTATCTGATTGACAATCGACTACCCAAATTAAATTTGCATAAATTTTATTGAACTAATACTTCGCCTTAAATCATAGAAAATTATCTTTGCGCCATGTTTCAAATAGGTAAGACTTTAGTTTCAGAAGAGATCATTAAAAATGATTTTGTGTGCAACCTTTCTGCCTGCAAGGGAGCCTGCTGTATAGACGGGGAAGCAGGCGCGCCGGTTGAGCCGGAAGAAAGAGCAATTATGGAGGAGATCTACCCCAAGGTAAAACCTT
The DNA here is from genome assembly GCA_024644145.1 of Christiangramia sp. Taxonomy (GTDB): domain Bacteria; phylum Bacteroidota; class Bacteroidia; order Flavobacteriales; family Flavobacteriaceae; genus Christiangramia. Next base: position 1,640 of record JAHELO010000088.1, on the reverse strand, counting down.
ACCTAAGAAAAGAGGGTATAGAAGCTATTGAAAAGCAGGGAGTATATATCACACGTGAGAATGGGGAGATAGAAACACCTCTTATCAATAATGCAGATTGTGCATATGTAACCTTTGACGACAGAGGCACGGCTTTGTGTGGCATAGAAGAAGCGTATAACCAGGGAGATATTGACTGGAAAAAGCCAGTTTCCTGCCATCTCTATCCGGTACGTATCCAGGAATATTCAGCTTTCTCTGCGGTGAACTATCATCGCTGGGAGATCTGTGACGATGCCTGCAGCCTGGGAGCAGAATTGCAGGTACCTGTTTATAAGTTCGTAAAAGATGCCCTTATCAGAAAATTCGGAGAAGACTGGTATAAGGAACTGGAAGTCGTCGCCGGACAAATGAAACCCTAAGCCCCCCAGTAAGATCTTGCATTTTTCAGGATAGACAGGAATTCTGGCTTTTCTTTTACTGGTTGAAATACACTTCTTAAAAGACTGAAAATTGCGATGGAATTCCAGTAATCCCAGATTTTAATCCTGCTTAATGATACAAGGGTCTCGTTGTGATTTCCTTCCATCGCGAGACAGAGTGCAGTCCCAAAATGATCACCATTTTCCTGGAAGCCTATTTTGGCCTTTTCATACTTGCGAAATTGCTCAGTTCTATACCAGATCATGGCCAACAAATTATCTACCACATTTCCGGCCCAGTTCACCTCGAGATTATGCAGTAATTTTTCTGCAGCATTAAAATCTCCTTTGAATAATAACCCGATGGCTTCATATAAATAACCGGTGGTCCATTCAGGATTGAGTACCTGTATATGTTTGGCCTGTCTAATAGCTTTCTCCAATTCCCCCATATGGAGGTATGCGAGAGAAAGATTGCTGATCGCCTCAGGAGAGAGGGGATTAAGCTCTACGGCTTTCATTGAGTTAACCAGCGCAAGCTCTGCCTTTCCCTGGACATTATAGACCCAACCCAGCCAGTTAAAGGCGTCTGAATAACCCGGTCTAATTTTAGTCGCAAGTTCAAGTTTAGCAATGGCCTCCTTGATTTTTCGTTTATCTGCCATAAGCAAACCCAGGGTCGCCTGTGTCTCAGCCATCTTCGGCTCCAGTTGATAAGCCCTGTTCAACGCCAATTCGGCTTCAGGCATAACTTCATCGCGTTCTATATAGCCATAATCATGAAGAAGCATGAGTGCATCTGCCAGCCCCACCCAGGCCATTGCGTAATTTTCATCTATACCAAGAGCTTGTTTGTAAAGTGAAATAGCTTTAAGCATCCCAGATTTTGTTCTCTGGTCACAATACCATTTGGCCCTTGCATTTAAGCAATAGGATTCTAAATTATCAGCGCGTGGCAAACCGGTAGCCCCTGCTTCACCGTTACTTAATTTCACTTTTAAGGATTCAACGATATGATGCGCGATCTCATCCTGAATTTCAAAAATATTCTGAACATTCAACCTTTTTAAATAATTGTCTGCCCAGATCTGCCGGTCCTCTTCAGCCTTTATCAATCTTACGTTCACTTTAATATTATCACGCATCTCCATGACTTCCCCGGTTAATATCCAGTTAATATTTAACTGGGTGGCGATCTCAGAAGTCGATGCACTTGTTGACCTGTATTTTAATACAGAA
>JAHELO010000087.1 GCA_024644145.1 Christiangramia sp. | reverse complement strand
AAATGGTTTGGAACTTATTGCGAGTGAAAATTTTGTAAGTGAAGATGTACTGGAAGCAGCCGGATCTGTACTTACAAATAAGTATGCTGAAGGTTACCCCGGGAAAAGATATTATGGTGGATGTGAGGTGGTAGACCAGGTGGAACAACTTGCGATAGACCGTCTAAAGGAATTATTCAATGCTGAATATGCCAACGTGCAGCCACATTCCGGTTCACAGGCTAATACTGCAGTTTTTCATACCTGTATGAAACCTGGAGATAAGTTCCTTGGTTTTGATCTTTCTCATGGTGGTCACCTTACGCATGGCTCTCCTGTAAATTTTTCAGGAAAGTTATACAATCCTGTTTTTTATGGTGTAGATAGAGAAACGGGACTTATAGATTATGATGCAGTTGCAGAGATTGCAGAGAAAGAAAAGCCGAAGATGATCATTGCAGGAGCTTCTGCTTATTCCAGAGAAATAGATTATAAACGATTCAGAGAGATTGCCGACAGTGTTGGCGCTATCCTGGTTGCAGATATGGCGCATCCGGCAGGTTTGATTGCTAAAGGTTTAATTAGCGACCCGCTTCCTCATTGCCATATTGTAACATCTACCACTCACAAGACCTTACGTGGGCCACGAGGAGGTATAATCCTGATGGGTAAAGATTTTGATAATCCTTTCGGGGAGAAATTAAAGAATGGAAATCTTAAAAAGATGTCTACTTTACTAAATTCCGGAATTTTCCCAGGAAACCAAGGTGGGCCATTAGAGCATATTATTGCGGCCAAAGCGGTAGCATTTGGAGAAGCATTAACAGATGAGTTCCTTCATTATATGGTTCAGGTAAAAAAGAACGCCAAAGTTCTGGCCCAGGCTTTTGTTGATAAAGGATATGGTGTGATTTCCGGCGGAACAGATAATCATATGATGCTTATAGACCTAAGAAATAAGAATGTAAGCGGTAAGGAAGCTGAAGAAGCTCTGGGAAAGGCAGATATCACTGTAAATAAGAATATGGTGCCGTTCGATGATAAGTCTCCGTTCGTAACCTCCGGAATTAGAATTGGAACTCCGGCTGTAACAACGAGAGGCCTTAAAGAGTCTGATATGGGCCGCATTGTGGAGCTTATAGATCGTGTGATCACTAATATTGAGAATGATTCTGAAATTGAGGAGGTACGGAAAGAGGTTAATGCTATGATGCATGGTAAACCTTTATTCGTGGCCTAGCACAATTATATTATAGAAAAAAAGCCATTCGCAAGAATGGCTTTTTTTGTGATTTTAAATGAGTTCTATAATTCCTTTTTCATCTGTAAGTGTGAATTGGGAATCTATATTTTAAAGAATAGGTGGGAGGTGTTGCTCTTTAAGTCACAGATGACTTACCATCTGGTTATTGCATAAACACCCGTTTTAATTCTTCAGAGATCTTAACTGGTTTTTTAGACTCTGCGTCCAATAAACACCAGGTTGTTTTAGCCTCTGCCAGTAATTTACCAGTATCAGAATTTTTAATGATCACATGCCTGGTGGATGTGACATGGGTTGCAGCTCCCACATAGGTTTGGAGTAATACCTGCTCGCCAAGGAACGCTTCATTTTTATAACTTATTTCGTGCTTGACAACCACCCAGATCACCTGGGCCTTTTGCTCATCTGTAGCTCTAACCTCCCAGTGTTCTTCGGCAATATCCTGTACCCATTGTACATACTGCACATTGTTCACGTGCTCCCGGTTATCCAGATGTTTTCTTTCTACAACAAGCTGCTTCTCGTATATCTCCGGATTTAATTCCATTACTTTTTAATAATCTTAACTTCAAAAATTTTATCCCAGTTCTTACCTGTTACGTAAAGTTTGTCTGTGTTTTTATTATATGCGATCCCGTTGAGCACATCTAATTTTTGGTGCTGCGTGACCTGGTTTCTTAAATCACTAAAATTTATAAGTCCTTCTATCGCCCCGTTATCCGGATTTATAATAGCAACCCCGTCTTTTTGATAAGTATTGGCGTAGATCATCCCGTTAACCCATTCCAGTTCATTGAATTTGGTGGAAACAGATTTATGAGTGGTAGGTTGTATGTACCCTTGTTCAGCTAAAGTTTCGGGGTCCAGGATCCAGATTTTTTCAGTACCATCACTTTTAAAGATCTTTTCTCCGTTATTGCACAAGCCCCAGCCTTCTTTACTTTGATCATATCCAAATGTTCCTGTTTTTTCAAAGGTATCCAGGTTATAAATAAAACCTTCCCCTTCCTGCCATGTGAGCTGGTAAAGTTTATCATTCAATATTGTAAGTCCTTCCGCGAAATACTGGTCATCCAGCTTTATTTCCTTAATAACCTCGCCAGTTTCAAGGTCCACTTTTCTTAGTTTGGAGCTTCCATATTGTCCTATGCTTTCATATAATGTATCTCCATGGAACTCCAGTCCCTGAGTGTAGGAGGTGATATCATGGGGATATGAATTGATGATCTCATAAGTGTAAATCTCAGGAGAGGCAGAATTAAGGATCGTGATGTTTTTTGAAACCGTATCTGTAGATTCTTCGGAATATACGATCGCTTTTATCAGATGATTCCCCAGCAATACATTTTGGAGTTTCATATCCAGCTTTCCATTATTTGAGCCTGTTAATTGTTGATCGCCCAGAAAGAATGAAACTGAATCTATAGTCCTGTTTTTAGGATTCTGTATGGTAGCATTCAGACTTTCGTTAAGCTTAAATTCAGATTTTTTACCGGAGAATTTTAAAGAAAAATCAGATTTTTTATTACCATTATTGCTTCCGCAGGAAAAAAATAAAAAGTTTAAAATAAAGAGTAACAGTAAGTTAAATTTGTTCATGGTAAAATAGGCTTGAATACCGAGCTAAATTAACCAATTCACTTTAAAAAAAGCTTGCGAAAAGATACAAAGATTGTATATTTGCAGCGGCAAGTCCCACACAACCAGCTCCTGCTGAATCCCCCAGGGCGGGAACGCAGCAAGGGTAGGCGGTCGTAGCGGTGTGATGTGGGTCGCTTGCCATTTTTTGTTTCTACTAATTCCTAAATTTATTGCATATTTGTGCGATATGAAACAAGGGGAATCTTCTAAAAAAGTAGTGCTCATTACCGGCGCTTCTTCCGGGATCGGAAAGTCTATCGCGACCTATTTAAGCAAACGAAATTTTACTGTATACGGTACCAGCAGGAAAGCTAAAAATAATTCTGAAACAGACTTCAATTTTGTACAATTAGATGTTACCAATGAGAATTCTATTCAGGAGGCTGTAAACTACGTGCTCGAACAGGCAGGCAGAATAGATATACTTATCAATAATGCTGGAGTAGGCATCACTGGTCCTATTGAAGAAACTCCTGAGATCGAGATAAAAAAAGCATTTGAGACCAATTATTTTGGTCCGTTAAATATGATTAAACACGTGCTGCCGTTTATGCGGGAGCAGAAAAATGGTCTTATTATAAATGTGACTTCTATCGCCGGTTATATGGGTTTGCCGTACCGGGGTATTTATTCGGCTACGAAAGGTGCTCTTGAGATCACTGCGGAAGCATACCGTATGGAGATCAAACAATTCAATATTAAAATGACCAATGTGGCCCCGGGGGACTTTGCAACAAATATTGCCTCGGGTCGTTACCATGCACCAGTTAGAAAAGGATCGCCGTATGAAGAGGTTTACGGGAATACTCTGGAATTAATGAATGAGCATGTTGATGCCGGGCAGGACCCAGAATTAATGGCCCGCGAAATATTGAAGATAATTGAAACGCCAGACCCAAATGTTCATTATAAAGTGGGGGAGCGGCTTCAGAAATTATCTGTAAAACTGAAGAGTTTGTTGCCCGATAAACTATATGAGAAAATGCTCATGAAGCATTATAAATTGTAATTTTATTACCATCATTTGGTATTTCATTAACATTCAAAATAACACACAACTATGAAATTTTTTATTGATACCGCTAATCTCGACCAGATTAAGGAAGCTCAGGACCTGGGAGTATTAGACGGAGTTACTACCAACCCATCATTGATGGCGAAAGAAGGTATCACCGGAAAGGACAATATCTTCAAGCATTATAAGAAGATATGTGATCTTGTAGAAGGAGATGTAAGTGCCGAGGTGATCGCTACAGATTTTGAGGGGATAGTAAGGGAAGGAGAAGAACTTGCTGAACTGCATGACCAGATCATTGTAAAAGTACCTATGATAAAAGAAGGGGTGAAGGCACTGAAGTATTTCAGCGATAAGGGAATTAAAACCAACTGTACGCTGGTATTCTCTGCAGGTCAAGCTTTGCTGGCGGCAAAAGCCGGAGCTACCTATGTTTCGCCTTTTATTGGTAGGCTGGATGATATTTCTACAGATGGATTAAATCTTATCGCTGATATCCGCCTGATCTATGATAATTATGGATTCCAGACAGAGATTCTTGCGGCCTCTGTTAGACATACCATGCATGTATTGGAATGTGCGAAGATTGGGGCAGATGTAATGACCGGCCCGCTATCTTCAATCGAAGGATTATTAAATCATCCTTTAACTGATATTGGTCTTGAAAAATTCCTGGCAGATTATAAAAAAGGAAATCAGTAAATCTAAAAAATTAGAGTTTAAAAAGACCGTCTTAATAAAGGCGGTCTTTTTATTTGTTTAGAAATTCAAGAAGCTCACCTTCAAATTCCGGACTTCCAAACTGTATGTCACCACGAACAATGGTTCCGTTTGCATCTACGAATAATACTTTGTTAAGATATTTCTTGTAGGTATCCTTTGAAGGAGATCTTCGGGTGATCTGGAATTCATTATTTTTATCATAACCAAATGTTTCCACGGTTCTCAGCCATTCTTCTCTCTCACCCAGATCTATATTTACGCCCATAAATCTTACTTCAGGATAACGCTCCTGCAGATCTTTAATAAGGGCATGCTGGCGACGATGATGTGCGGGTGAGTAGAATGACCAGGCATAGGTTATCGTAGGTCTGTCTATGATCTCGCCATATGTTATAATATTTCCTTCTGTATCCTGAGCTGTTAGGTTGTGCAAGGAGCTTCCTATAAAATAGTCTTTCTGGATCTCTGCCAGTTCACGCGCACTTTCTAAATTGGTATAATCTATACTTTCTAAAAGGTTTAATATAGAATCGAGTCTGCTGTCCCTTTCAGCCATGATGATCGCCTGAGCGGCTAACCGGTCTATGAATTCATTTTTTAAAGATTTTATTTCAGAAAGAGAATCTATCAGCCTGATTCTTTTTTCGATGTTTCGGTAAGAATGTATGTTAAGACATTTCTTGTGGTCCTTATGATTTTTAGAGCAGGCCTCGATTGATATGGAACGCAGGTAATCGTCTATAAAGTTGGTGTAGACATAATAATCCTGCAGCTCTTCATTATTAAAATCTATTTCTTTGCGATAGTCATTAAAATTTTCAGGGATTTTGTCTGTAAATGCCGGGTTGTATTTCCTGATAAGGAAAGTATATCTCTCTCTTAGATCATAATATTCATAATCTATACTGGCTCTTGCAACTTTAAGGAATTCATCAGAAAATTCATTTTTTTCTTCGAGTCGCTCGAGTTTGCCAAGTCTATGGGCCTTGATAGAATCTGTTATCTTTGCAAATTTTGAAGGCTCTATCTTATAGTAGGTTAGAATGAGGTCATTGTCCTTCTGGTTCTTTAAAAACATATCCAGTAGGAAATTACTTTTCTGAGCACCCACGCCACTAAAATTCAGGGATTCATCAAAAGAAAGGGTGTTGAGGTAGATCATGATGCTATCTCCCGGTTCCATGTACATTATCTGGCTCTCTGGGGGATGTTTAAATGTATAGATTCCACCTTCCATGTTTTCATAACTCTTGCCAAACTGATTTTTCTCATTAAGAAAAAGCGTGTCAATAGTTTTGTTCTCCTTAGAAAGAACAACAAAATCTGTTTCGGGATTATTGATCTGTCCACCTACATAGACAGAGTTCGATTCAGGAGAATCGCTTTTGCATCCTGAAGACAATAAAGCACAGGATAAAAGTATAAGAAAAAGATATTTCATTCGCAGTTTTAGGCCTTAGGACCACTCGGTTTGCCCCATTTTTTAACAAATATATACGCTGCCTTCAGCAGGCTATGTTAAGTGTGAGTTAAAACAAATATTTAAAACGTTAATCTTTCTTAGTGAAGTTGATAATACCTATTTTTGCAAAAAATTAATTTTATCTGTTTATGCTTTCAGTATCAAACCTTTCTGTACAGTTTGGAAAACGTGTTTTGTTCGATGAGGTGAATACCACCTTTACGCAGGGAAACTGTTATGGAATCATCGGTGCCAACGGGGCCGGAAAATCTACATTTTTAAAGATCCTTTCTGGGAAATCTGAGCCTACCTCTGGTCATGTTCATTTAGAGCCTGGAAAGCGTATGTCTGTTCTTGAGCAGGATCATAATTTATATGATGAATATACAGTACTGGAAACGGTGATGCGTGGTAATAAACCGCTTTTTAAGGTGAAGACCGAAATGGATGCCCTTTACGCGGATTATTCTGATGAAAATGCAGACAGGATAGGAGAGTTACAGGTTGAATTTGAAGAGATGGATGGCTGGAATGCAGAAAGTAATGCAGCATCCATGCTTTCAAATTTAGGGATAAAGACCGAATTCCATTATACTCTTATGAAAGACCTTGATGGGAAACAAAAGGTAAGGGTACTTTTAGCGCAGGCGTTATTT
>JAHELO010000086.1 GCA_024644145.1 Christiangramia sp. | reverse complement strand
AAAATGACCCATTTCTTCTCTGGCAAGAGCGGTCATCGCCGTGACAAGTTCTGAATATTCCGGATAGGTAACGATCAAAGAAATTGCGGTAGAAGCAGCTTTTTGTTCGCAATAGGCGTGATCTACCAGGATGTCTTCAATATTCTTTTCTGCAATATCTGCCCACCGTGGATCGGTTGGTAATTTTAGTCCTAACATAATTATACATCTAAATCGAAAGTCGCTCTTAAGTGGTCTAAGAGGGGATTCGCTTCCTTTAATTTTTCATATTTCTCTTGTGGAGTAAAAGCATATTTTTTGGATATCGCTTCATTCACGTGTATATTGAGAGTGATATGAGTATTCCTTAATTTTCCTTTCAAATAGGTCATGAGCCTGTTTTCTTCCCGTTCCAAATCTATTTTCATAGTTTCATTAGGAAAAGTCAGGTTGATTTCATGATTATTGAGAGTAGGAGTCTGAGATTCGAAAATAGAAGCAAGGATTTTTTCACCTTTGCGTTTAAGTTTCTCAGTATAATTCTTCCATTCTGTTACCAGATCTTCTTCAGAAAATTCCTCACTCATCACCTTTTCTACCGGCATATTTGCCTTTTGCTGTGCGGCAAGTTCCTTTTTCTTGCCAATGCTTTTAAGGGATAGACCGGAAACTTTCTGTCTCTTAATATCTGGAAAACTTTTCTTTAAAGTATTTGGCTCTTCTGGAGTGCTAGAGGAACTAACTTCAGATAGCGTATTTTCATGAGGTTCCAGGGGGAGAGCTTTAGCTTCGGGTTCGGTTACAGTTTTGTTCTCAGGGAATTCCGGAATATTCTGATTTTCCGGAACTACTTCTTTGGCTACAGGCTCCTCTTTGACTATATCTTCTGCCGGGCTACGCTCAGAGAAATACTGTTCCTCTTCTTCTTTTGCACAGGATTGAGCCGCTACTTTTGGTGCAGGTAAATCATTTTCTTCAGCAGGGGTGGAGGAATCATGTTCGTTGTCCCTGACCAGTTCTTTCTTTTCTGAAGATATACGAACAGCTTCCTGCTCGAAATTAGAGGCTGGAACTATCTTGTGGTCAGCCTTTTTTTTTTCAGAATTAAAAGTTACCGAGGCTAACTGCATTAAACACAGCTCCACCAGTAGTCTTTGATTATGACTTGTTTTATATTTAAGATCACAGGAATTGGCAAGTTCTATAGCTTCCAGTAGGAACTGGTGAGAGGTCTTTTGAGATTGCTCAAAATATTTAGCCTTGGTCTGGTCTCCAACCTCTAACAAACTAATGGTCTTTTGATCTTTACATACCATAAGGTCTCTGAAATGCGAGGCCAGCCCGGCGATAAAATGATGCCCATCAAAACCACTGGATAAAATATCATTGTACTTTACCAGTAGCTGAGGGATATTATTTTCAAGAATTAGGTCTGTCACCTGCATATAGGTGTCATAATCCAGTACATTAAGATTTTCAGTAACTGCCTGCCTGGTTAGATTACTTCCGCTAAAGCTAACTACACGATCATAGATAGACAGCGCATCGCGCATAGCACCATCTGCTTTTTGGGCAATTATATGCAACGCATCATCTTCAGCATTTACACCTTCCTGTTCAGCTATATAACCAAGATATTTCCTGGCATCGGTTACAGTGATCCTTTTAAAATCAAAGATCTGGCACCGCGACAGAATAGTAGGAATGATCTTATGCTTTTCAGTTGTTGCAAGTATGAAGATGGCGTGTTTTGGCGGCTCTTCAAGAGTCTTTAAAAAAGCATTGAAGGCAGATTGAGATAGCATGTGTACCTCATCAATGATATAAACTTTATAATTCCCAACCTGAGGTGGTATCCTAACCTGGTCTATAAGGTTTCTGATATCATCTACAGAGTTATTAGATGCCGCATCCAGTTCAAAGATATTGAACGCAAAATCCTCATCTGGATCCTGGGTTTCTTTCTGGTTGATCATTTTTGCGAGTATACGGGCACAGGTGGTTTTACCTACACCTCTGGGGCCGGTGAACAACAATGCCTGGGCAAGGTGATTATTGTTAATGGCATTTGCCAGGGTGTTGGTGATGGCCTGTTGACCCACCACATCTTTAAAGGTTTGCGGCCTGTATTTTCTTGCCGATACTACAAAATGTTCCATCAAAAAGTATTGAACTACAAATATAAAAATCACAGACCTAAAGTCCAGTGCACCCGGGCTTATTTATGAACAAATACCGGAAGAAATCAACATAATTTAACTTACATTTGCGCTGAAGCAGGCCGCCTTATCGTCCCGACATTTTCCGATAGCTATCGGACTCGGGGAGGAAAGTCCGGACACCGCAGGGCAGTATAGTGGGTAACACCCACCGGTCGTGAGATCAGGACCAGTGCAACAGAAAGGATGTACAGGTTAAGCTGTAGTGAAATCAGGTAAACTCTATACGGTGCAATGCCATGTATACCGGCATTTAAGGATCGCCCGTCCGTTGCCGGAGGGTAGGCAGCTAAAAACTTGTGGTAACACCAGTTTCAGATAAATGATAAGGAACCCGATCAATTATCGGGTTACAGAATCCGGCTTACAGGCCTGCTTTTTTTAATTTTTGATCTCCTGGTAAACCCGCACATAATCTATTACGAATTTCTGAGGTAAAATTTCAGGATCTACTTCCCCGGCCCAGGCACCGCCCAAAGCAAAATTTAGTAATAGATAGAAAGGTTTTCTAAATGGATTGGAGTTTTGGCCCGCGTCTTCAATTTTAAAACTGTGAAAGATATTATTATCTAAGAGAAAGTCTATTTTTTCCGGGGTCCAGATCAAAGAGTAAATATGAAATTTTTCAGAGGGATTATCTAAATGGGTGGAACCTCCTTTAGATTTTATACCGTTTCTGGTTTCTACGGGAAAATGCACCGTGGAATGTATAGAATCAGGAATGATTCCCACATATTCCATAATATCAATTTCACCTGCAAGAGGATATTCTATCTCATCGAAATTGGCGCCGAGCATCCAGATAGCCGGCCATATGCCTTTACCTGCAGGTAGTTTGGCCCTAACATCAACACGGCCGAACATAAATTCAAATTTATTCTTCGTATTAATACTTCCTGAGGTATATTCTGAATATTCTGTATTGTAGCGGTAGTTTTGTACAGAAGGATCATATCGTCTGTTTCTATATCTTTCCTTTAGTGCGATGAGCTCCAGTTTACCCTTTTTGACCCTTACATTTTTCCTCCTGGAAGTATAGATCTGCTCTTCCAGATTTCTGATAAATCCTGTCTCATAATTCCACTTTTCAGGATCTGGCTTACCGGCCTCCCTAAATTCATCACTCCAGATTAATTTATAGTTCTGGGCACTTATACTTCCTGGTATCATCACACACAAATAAAGAAAAATACTAAGGAAGGGCTTCATAGAATTTAATTAGCCTGAGCCAGGCTTGAGGCCCAGATGATCGCTTCGTCTTTATTCTGAAACAACTCGAATGGGACAGGAGAGAAATTCATTTCGAATCTTGCGGTTTGTTGGTTTTCTATTCTTTCACTAATTACAGCAATGCCTTTAAGAGTATGATCATGAACAAGATCTATATAAACTACCGGGTTTACATTGTAGTTATATTTTCTATTCGTGATATAGACGAAGTTCTTCTCTTTAAAGTGATCTATGCATACGGACCTTAGCTCTTCTACATGTTTCTTTTCTACAATCACATCTTCCTTAATAGTAGATATAACAGCGCATTCGTAAAATTCAAGATATACGAAACCCAGCTCAATTTGTTTTATCACTTTATGCATCAGGTGCGTAATATAGTTATTCGAAAAAACTAAAGACAGAACTGCCGTATTTTCTATTTTCCCGAAAATGTTCGAGGTCCGTTAGATCTGTATGTTTAGAATGTTCTATAATTAGCTGCCCCTCTTCTTTTAATAGCTGACGCGTGAATACAAGGTCTGCGATCCTGGCGAATTCTTCCTTCTCCAGATTGTAAGGAGGGTCGGCAAATATAATATCAGCTTGTATGGGAGCCTTCTCAAGATATTTAAAGACGTCACTTTTAATGGTGGTAATAGAAAAATCCAATTCAGCAGAAGTTTTTTTTATAAACTTCACACAATCAAAATTGGCATCTACAGCGGTGATATCTTCAGCACCTCTGGCTGCAAATTCGTAAGCTATGTTTCCCGTGCCGGAAAAAAGATCTAGAACACTTATTGTAGATATATGGAAATGATTATTCAGAATATTGAATAATGCTTCCTTCGCCATATCTGTGGTTGGCCTTACAGGTAATTTTGCAGGTGCCGTAATTCTTCTTCCTTTATGTGTTCCAGAAATAATTCGCATTATAGGGATTTGATCAGAAGATACTCTGCAAGTTCTTCCGAGGGTTTTGCATTAGGTTGAAATTCAAAAGTATGAAATGGCCCAAGAAAAGATACGTTCTTAATATAATTCCAGGTCAGTTTATATTCTTCAGACTCTTTATTGATCGATCCCAGAAATATAAGATCAAACTTTTCAGGATCAAGATTAAGTTGTTCAGCAGTGAATAGAAGATAATACAGAAAGTCCTCTTTCGTATCGTATTCAAAACTATTGGCAAAAATAAGTTTCCCATTTTCTATGATCACCAGTTCATAATATTTATGATGAACGTGAAGGTAAGCAACTGGTCCGGAAGTTTTCTTAGGCAGAGTAAGTAAAGATTCAATTAGAACACTCATGCTATGACGGTATTCAAATTCTCCATACCTGTCAAAGAAGTAATTAATAATGTTAGCATAGGGGATATAGACGTTTACAGTCTCATTCCTCAGGTTGTCAAATGCAATAAAATCTGTCTTTAAGATTCGGGTATTGAATTTGAGATAACCAGCTGCATTTTCTTCGTCAAACAGTTCCTGTGGTACCAGGCTGAACAAGGGATTATTAAATACAACTGCAACTTCCTCTATGTCCTGATTGAGCTCTGTTTCCTTATCGTAAGCTTCCTCGATCTTCGAGAGCACTTTAACCGGGTCAAGCTGCTTTTCGAAATTCAGTTTGCTGAGATAACAGATCTTATTGGTCTCCTTATCCAGGATACAAAAAGAAAGTCCATTCAGGCTAACCTGAATGGACATTTTCTTACTTGTTTTTTTTTCTTTATTCGTTGTCACCATAAACTTTTGGCCAGTTACCGCTGGTATTGACCTCGCTCATAGAGCCTACGCTTATATATCTTCCGTTAACGTCGTCTACAGACTGGATCTCGTTTTCCTGAAGTACCAAAGTTCTGTCCTGATCATTTAAGATTCTGGCTTTAGCCACCTTTACTTCAAAAACCGGAATATCAGATTCTCCTTTTTTAATTGTTCCTGCCTTAAGATCGAATTTACCATCAACCCCTTCAATAGGAATGTTCATCATGTTACGATATCTTTCCTCATTACCTTTAAATAATGAATCTTTTACCGGAACGAAACCAAGTGTGTCAATTACTACACTTTCTATATACTGATCTACCCCGTAGGTCTTTTTGTATTCTTCATCAAGGAAAGTTGTATCTCGTCGCTGGGTAATTGCAAACTCTGCAGTATCCAGGAATCTAACAAGACTATCCCAGTTGCCCTGAAATTTTCCAGTTACCTCTTTATGTGCTAATTCAGAAGACCTGATATCTTTAAGGTTTTTGATAACCTTAGCGTATCTTTTCTCTTTGATTTTGTTGAATTGAATCGGTTCGTAAACCGCGTTGAAAGTAAGATATGCCAGGAAGATAATCACCAACCAAAGAAGTATCTGTATTACAAATCTCATGCTTTAAAAGTTTATGTTTTAATTTGAAGGTTATTGGTTACACGCAAATCTACAACTTTTTTTTATTCGTAAAAGTTTCTGTCATAAAAATCCATTCTTATCTTTGAGATTTTATGCACTCTCTATGGAAAAAACCACTCCCGATTCCTTTTATAAATTACTAATTGATGATCTGGGATTTACCGCGACAGCCAAGCAAAATATCGCACTCCAAATGTTGTCTGAATTTGTGGTGACAGGTGGTAAAGACAGACTCTTTTTGTTAAGAGGATTTGCGGGGACCGGTAAAACCACCATTATAAGTACACTCGTAAAAAATCTCTGGAAGATAAGAAAATCTGGCGTTCTACTGGCACCAACAGGACGGGCCGCCAAGGTGATCTCTAACTATTCAAAAAAGGAAGCTTTTACTATTCATAAAAAGATATACTTTCCAAAGAAATCGAGTGGAGGAGGAGTACAGTTTACCTTGCAGCCTAATAAGCATAAAAACTCCCTGTTTATTGTAGATGAGGCTTCTATGATCTCAGATGACGGAGGTAATTCTAAGCTGTTCGAGAACGGTTCGTTGCTGGATGACCTCATCCAGTATGTTTATCAGGGGCATAACTGCCAGTTGATCTTAATTGGGGATACTGCACAGTTGCCTCCGGTAAAAATGGAATTAAGCCCGGCCCTGGAAGAGCAAAAGCTGGAAATGAATTATAATAAGCAGGTTTCATTTATTGAACTGGATGAAGTTGTAAGACAGAGTGAAGAAAGTGATATACTTCATAATGCCACTTTAATAAGAGAAAGTCTGCAGGAAGAGTTCTATGAGAGTTTCCAGTTTGAACTGTCTCAGAATGCAGATGTGGTACGATTAAATGATGGTTATGAGATCATGGATGCCATTCAGGATTCCTACGGTATTAATGGGTATGAAGATACCAGCATAATTGTTCGCTCCAATAAAAGGGCAAATCTATATAATCAGCAAATAAGGTCCCGAATCCTGTTTCAGGAAGAAGAACTTTCCGCCGGGGATTACCTGATGGTGGTTAAGAATAATTATTTCTG
>JAHELO010000085.1 GCA_024644145.1 Christiangramia sp. | reverse complement strand
CAGATTCGTCTGCAGTTATTATTATAACCTTGATCTCAGGATTTTCAGAAATATTGAAATATAGCTTGTCGTCATATTTTAAACCGTTATCCTCAATTTCTATACGGCCATCTGTAATCTTATCATTTTGAAGTCTGAAAGAAATTTCTTCGGAATTGTCATCGAGAAATCTGAAAGTATTTCTACCGAGCAGTGTGGAGCCGTTATAGACCGAAATACTAATGGGTTCCTCGGATTTTTTAGTCGAACTTGCACGAATTTTTAGATTGATATTTTCTGGAGTAGCGTTTTCTATAAACGCGGTATCCAGGTTCACATTATTCAATTCAGTAATGTCAGGCTGAATCAGGTGGATGTTATATTTTTCCTGATCTAAAAATGAAGGATCATCACTATGATCCTGAAAATCTGATATTATAACAAGATCTTTTTCGGCTAATGGAAATTTTTTGAAATAATTATTTGCCTTAAGGCCGATCTCTCTAAAAGTAATTTGTTTTTCACTTAATGTGATATTCTGAACTTCTTCCTTTAACTCACCAGCTGTGAGATCATAATATTCATTTGTATTTGTAAAAAGGGCAAATTCATTTTCAGCTTCCAGTTTTTCCTGCAAGGAGTTCACTGCTTTTTGGAAATTACTGGTCTGGCCGTTTCCGGCCTGCATGCTAAAAGAATTGTCGAAATAAATAAGTCTTTTTGTTTCAGAAAGAGCCTTATCGCTGGCGGGAATAAATGGCTGGGCAAAGGCAAGGATTAAACAGGCTAAAAGGCAAAGCCGGGTAATTAATATCAGAAATTTTTTTAATCTGGAACTTTTTCGCGTTTCCTGAATCACTTTTTTCAGAAATTTCACATTGGTAAAATCCTGTTTTTGAAACTTCCTTAAACGGAATAAATGAACGATAAGCGGAATAATTAATAAAAAGAGGGCATATAGTAATTCCGGCTCTTGAAAATGCATATTCAGGAATAAG
The DNA here is from genome assembly GCA_024644145.1 of Christiangramia sp. Taxonomy (GTDB): domain Bacteria; phylum Bacteroidota; class Bacteroidia; order Flavobacteriales; family Flavobacteriaceae; genus Christiangramia. The sequence goes on along the minus strand of JAHELO010000085.1, from coordinate 5,895 downwards.
GTTTCTCAAATATAGAAAATGAAATGTGATTAAGCGCTAATACCTTTTAATGGAGAATTTAAAATTGCTGCCTTCGCCAACTTCAGAATCAAGAGAAATTGATCCGCCCATGGATTCAATTAGCTTTTTAACCGTAGCCAGACCTATACCACTACCTAAACTTCCGTCACGGTCTGTGGAATCAAGAGTTGTAAAAAGTTCAAAGATCTTCTCATATTTATCCTGAGGAATGCCCTTACCGTTGTCTTTGATCTTGAATAAATAGAATTCATCAGTGATTTCAACGTTGATATCCACTTTTCTAAGTTTCTTATCGTTGTATTTTAAGGCATTGCTAATTAGGTTCATGAAAACCTGTGTTAGTGCGGCTTTATTTACATTATGAAGGGTAACATTCTCTGGGTAACTAATTTTTATATCATCTGCCACCTGATACAGGTCTACGATACCTTTCAAAAGTTTATGCAGGTCTACATTGGTGTGATCTTTCTCAAGTACGTGATCACTGCGGTAAAAACTTAATATACCGTCTATATAATTTCGAAGGGAGTAGGAGGATTCCACAAGAAACTTAAGATACTGTTCGGTATCCTCATCAAATTTACCTTCATTTTCGTCACGCAGCAATTCACTCAAGGAGATAATATTAGCAAGCGGTGATTTAAGATCATGAGAAACAAGACTGGCAAATTTTTCCAGCTCCTGGTATTTCTCCTTTAGCTTTTTTTGAACCTCATAGAGCTTAAGCCGTTGTTTCCTGAATTCAAATAGATTCATCGTCTGCCTGGCCAGTGCCTTTAAACCTTTTTGCTGATCCTGTGTAAGTTCCTTTTCTTCAGTATCGAAAATACAAAGTACCGCAATGGCAAGACCTTCAGGATTATATAAAGGTACACCCGCATAGAAAGAATAGTCACGCTCATAGATACCTTCTGCAGCTTTAAATATTCCGGGGTCTTTGCTTTTATTTAAAATACAGATAGAAGCGTCACTATGAATAGCCAGGTCTGAGAAAGAATTTTTCCTGTCTATTTCCTTAATATCAGAACCATAGGAAGATTTATTCCATATGCGTTTATTGTCGACAATATTGATTTTTGCAACGGGAGAATTAGAGATACAGGCAGCAAGAAACGTAAGATTATCATAATCATCGTCTGGTCCCGTACTTATAATATTATATTCCTTCAATGCTCTTCGCCGTAGCTTTTCATTGAAGGGAATTAGTTGATTGTGCATTTTCCCCGATAAAATCCTGAACTAAAGTTATTTAAATATAAACAACTTTTACCTAAAAAAATCTTAATCTACTGAATATAACGCCTTATACTAAATTCAAAGCATGTTCCTTTTCCTTCTTCAGACCTAACACGAATATTTCCTCCAAGGCTGTCCACCAGTTTTTTCACTGTAGAAAGTCCTATCCCATGGCCTTTTTTTCCCTGGCGATCTATATCTGCAGCCGTGGTGAAAAGTTCAAATATCTGGTCATGTTTACTGCTGGGAATTCCAATTCCATTATCGCTAATACTGAAATTGAAGAACTCACGGTTCTCCGTACAATCTATTTCTATTATAATTCTTTCCTGATTGTTATATTTTAGACTATTGCTGATAAGATTCATGAAGATTTGACCTATCGCAGCACTATTCCCAAAAATCTGAAGGTTATTGTCTGGCAGATTAATCTCACAATTTTCAGCGATATTCAGCAGGTCTATAATATCCTCCAATAGATCGTTCAGGAAGAATTCCTGATCTGTTTCAGCATTCACGTTACTGGAATAATGGTCCAGTAAGCCGTTTATATATTCACTCAGGGTAAGACCTGATTGTTTCAGGTAATTAATATAATTTATTCCTTCTTCATCAAAGTCGTGAGAATATTTTGCCTTTAAAATATCTGCAGTGATAATCATATTTGCCAGAGGCATTTTTAGATCATGGGAAACTGTACTGGCGAATTCCCTTAAAATGCGGTTGTTCTCATCCAGTTCATTCTTAATTTTTTCCAGGTCCTGATTTTTCCGGCGGTATTCAAAAAGTACTTCTACCTGTTTCGCCAGGGCTTTAAGAGAAGTTTTCTGGCTTTCGCTTAACTGATGGGTTTTGGAATCCAGAACACATAAGGTTCCCAAAGGTAATCCCTGGTCATCCAGGATAGGAACGCCGGCATAAAATCTAACTCCGTTTTCCTCTGCTATTACCAGTGGATTATCCATAAACCGTATATCCTGTAATGTATCTGGTATTTCAAATAAACTCTGTGGCTCCAGTATCGCGTGCCCGCAGAAAGAGTATTTTCTTTCAGATTCGGTAATATCAACACCCACTTTAGACTTAAACCAATTCATGTCTTCGCCAAGGATTGTGATAAGCGCTATTGGCGTATCACAAATTGCACTGGCGAGCTGAGTGATGCTGTCGTAGGTTTCGTCTGGAAGGGAGCCAATGATATCAAGCTTTTTAATTGAATCAAGCCGTTTATCTTCATTGGCGGGAATTGGGGGACTGAGCATTAAGAATTAATATCAAATTAATTTGTTAAAGAAAACTAAAAAAAAGGAAAAAAACAACTCCTAGAAATTCCCTTTTTCAAAAACGCCGAGTCCGAAAAGGGCGAAATCATATTTCACAGGATCTGTTGCATCCAATTTTCTCAAATTAAGATCTAACTCGGCTACAGCCTTGGCATCATTCATTTTTCTCTTTAAAATTCCCAGCTTGCGTGCCACATTTCCCGAGTGTACATCTAGTGGGCAGGATAGAGTGGAAGGTGAGATGCTCTTCCAGATACCGAAATCCACTCCAGCCTTATCATTTCTTACCATCCACCTTAAGAACATGTTGATTCTTTTTGCCGCAGAATTCCGAAAAGGATCACTTATATGTTTTTCGGTTCTTTGCAAATGTGGCAGCTCCAGAAATACCTTGCGAAATTCATGGATGGCGGGTTGAAGACTGGTAGCTGAAGCATGTTGAGTAAATACGCTTTCCAGCCCGTTATGATAAGTATATATGTTTTTTAGAGATTTTATAAAAAATAAAAGATCCAGGGAATTAAAAGTGCGATGCACAAAACCATCCAGATGATCCAGGTCATTTTGCTCATGGTTCATAACATATTCATATGGGGCCATATCCATCAATTGCATCAATCTGTTTGAGTTTTTCAGGATACTCTTTCTGTTTCCCCAGGCTATGGTGGCGGTCAGAAAACCCGCAATTTCAACATCTTCCTTTTTATTAAATAAATGCGGGATTTGAACAGGGTCTGTTTCAATGAATCGAGGAGTATTGTAGAGATCAACTTTTTGATCCAAAAAATCCTTAAGCTCAGCTCTTTTCAATTTCATCTAAATCTTCATTAATCTTTCCGCAAAGATATAATTTCAGCAAGAAGCCTGGTATAGATTCGGGTTCTTAATCTATGTGTTTCAAAATCAGTTTTTTAAGATGAAAAAATGCTTATATTTAATAGATAATGAGACCAGTAAAAATTCATGAAAAATATACTTTTTCTAATATGGATCATACTTTATTTCTCGATTCCTAATCACCAAAAAGACAGATATAAGGAAAGACGGCTGGATATGGTTGAGAATCAAATAGTGGCTCGAGGAATTAATGATAAAGCAACCCTGGATGCGTTGCGTAACGTGGAGCGACATAATTTAGTACCTGGGCCACAAATAGTTCATGCCTATGAAGACCGACCCCTTCCCATCGGGCACGGTCAAACTATTTCTCAACCCTATATAGTTGCTTATATGACCCAGGTAATAAAACCGAAGCCTGGTATGAAGGTACTTGAAATTGGTACGGGATCTGGATATCAGGCCGCTGTGCTTGCTGAGATCGTAGAGAAAGTATACAGTATAGAGATCGTGGAACCCCTTGGAGAAAGAGCAAAAAATAATCTTGACAATTTAGGCTATTCCAATATTGAAATAAAAATAGCAGATGGGTACCATGGTTGGGAAGAATTTGCACCTTATGATGCCATTGTGGTTACCGCGGCATCTGGGTTTATTCCTCCACCCTTAATTGAGCAATTAAAAGAAGGTGGGAGAATGATCATCCCTGTGGGTGCTCCCTTTACTGCCCAGCAATTAGTACTTGTAGAAAAAACCAAAGGAGGTAAATGGAAAACTAAAAATTTATTACCCGTACGATTTGTACCCTTTACCCGCAGCTGATGGGAGTTTTTTCTTTTAATCGTCTCCTTTTTACGATCGCCTTGCTATCAGCTTCCATGATTGCCTTTCAGCTAAGCCTAATGCAATATCTTTCTATTGTGCAATGGCACCATTTTGCGTATATGGTAATAGCTATAGCTTTATTGGGCTTTGGAGCTGCCGGTACCTTTCTCGCACTATTCAGGAAGCAGTTTATTAAAAGGGCCGTAGTCATTATGCCTCTGTGCACTATATTAACTGGAATATTTATGCCCTTGAGCATTTGGTTATCAGGGCAAGATTTTGCCGGTTTTGATACCTATCTATTATTTGTTGAGCGGCGGGAGATTTGGCGTCTCTTTTTGTTCGAATTATTATTTTTTCTTCCTTTTTTCCTGTGTGCCCTTGTAATAGGAATGGCCTTTATAATTTTTACCGGTAAGATTGGAAAGTTATATTTTAGTAATCTACTTGGGTCTGGAATTGGGGGATTAATAGCAATTTTATTTTTCTGGATTGCCACACCCTCTCAAATTCCCTTTTTTACAGGATTGATTGCCATTATATCAGCATTTTTTGTTCTGCCTCTTAGAAACAGGTTCTGGTGGATAGGTTTAAGTCTTAGCCTTTCTTTATTACTCTTGATTTTAAGTCTTACTTCACCGTTGCATTTGAACAAATCTCAGTTTAAAAGTATTAAACAAACCCTGGATCTGCCAGATACCAAGGTGATTAGGGCCAGTAATAGTCCATATGGCTGGGTAGAATATGTAAATTCAAATGTTTTAAGATATGCACCTGGTCTAAGTTTAGCTTATTCAGGTGAGATACCTGTGACCAATGCGGTATTTAATAATGGAGATTGGGCCGGGGCTGTTCTAAAAACATCTGAGGATAGCAGGATTGTCGATTTTACCACCTCTGGTTTAACTATGGAGCTTATTTCTTCTCCAAAGGTTCTGGTATTAAATGCAGGTACAGGAATTAGAACTCATTATTTCGCTCAGCATAATATGGAAATTATTCATCATGTTGAAGCACATCCGCTTTTCATGGATCTTAATGAACAGTGGAATGAGAATGTGAACCAGGTTGAATTCTACAATAAGGATGCCCGATCTTTTCTTGCAAATTCCAGGGACTCATATGGTCTAATAAGTTTGCCCGATATTGGAGCCTTTGGAGGAACTGCAGGAATACAGGCGATACAGGAAGAATATAATTTAACCCTGGAAGCTTTTGAATTAATGTTTCATCACCTTGAACCCGATGGGATCATTTCTGCTACCGTATGGACTGATTATCCTTACAGAGCTCCGTTAAAATTGACAGCTAGTCTTATAGAAACACTGAAGAATGAAGGTGTCAATGATCCTGAAAAACACCTTATAGCGATTAGAAGCTGGAATAACATAACCTATATTTTAAAAAAGGAGCCATTCTCCAAAGAAGACATTGAGAAAGTGAAATTATTTTGTGACAGGCTGGCTTTCGATCCGTTGATTCTAGACGGCATTTCGCAACAGGATCGAATGCAGTATAATCAACTTCAAGATCAAAGTCTTTTCAGTTTAACCGATAAATTTTTGTCGGGAAAGGAAGAAATACTATACAAGAACTATAATTTCAATATTCAGCCCACAACAGACGATCGCCCTTATTTTTCGCAATTTTTAAAATGGAAAAGCTTACCTCATTTGAATAAGCTTTACGGAGG
>JAHELO010000084.1 GCA_024644145.1 Christiangramia sp. | reverse complement strand
TGCTTAACCTATGAAAAAACTATTTCTAAAAAAAAACCGGGATAATGAACCGGTAATACCCTCGGTTCAGGGTGGCCTCGGAACCTTCGGCGGAGTCTTTACCCCCTCTATTCTTACAATTCTTGGTGTAATTATGTACCTGCGTTTTGGGTGGGTAGTTGGAAACGTTGGACTTTTAGGTACGCTATTAATAGTAACGTTATCAGTTTCAATAACTTTTCTTACAGCACTTTCAGTAGCTTCCATTGCCACAGATCAGCAGGTTAGAGCCGGCGGTGCTTATTATATGATAAGCAGGTCTTTGGGTGTTGAGGCCGGAGGTGCTATCGGGATTCCTCTGTTTATTGCGCTGGCATTGTCCATCGCCCTTTATACCGTTGGTTTTGCTGAGAGTGTGGTGAGTGTATTTCCCCAACTGGATTTTAAAACAGTGGGTATGGTTACTACAGTACTTGTTGGTATACTCGCAATGATCTCGGCAAAGGTGGCTATAAGAGCACAGTATTTTATAATGTTCGGGATTGCCTTATCACTGGTATCTCTTGCCCTGGGAAGTCCCCTGGAACCTACGGAGGAGATAATTAGCTCTTCTCCGGGGAATAAGGAAGGATTCTGGGTAGTTTTTGCCGTTTTTTTTCCCGCAGTTACGGGGATTATGGCGGGAGTGAACATGTCTGGAGATCTAAAAAATCCTTCCAAATCTATTCCTAAAGGAACCTTTGCTGCTATAGGAGTGGGTTATTTTATTTATATGGCGTTGCCCATAATTCTGGCGAACCGTGCCAGTGCTGAAAGTTTGATCGCAGACCCATTGATCATGCGAAAAATATCGTATTGGGGAGACGCTATTCTTATTGGCGTATGGGGCGCCACACTCTCCAGCGCGGTGGGAAGTATCTTAGGAGCTCCACGTGTGTTGCAGGCACTGGCACGTGACAGGGTGCTTCCGCAGTGGCTAAGCTGGCTGGGGATAGGTTCCGCTAAGGATGATTCTCCACGATACGGCACCCTTTTCACCATGGGAGTTGCCTTAATTGCTGTTTACCTTGGAAACCTGAATATTATCGCTCCTATTCTAACCATGTTCTTTCTAACTACTTATGGCGTTTTAAATGCCGCCGCAGGAATTGAAGGATTACTGGACAGCCCTTCTTTCAGGCCGGCCTTTAAGATACACTGGATATTTTCTCTTTTAGGGACCTTAGGTTGTATCGCAGTAATGTTCCTTATAAACGGGGTGGCCACCGGGATCGCTTTTGTATTTATCACCATTATTTTTGTTTGGCTGCAAAGCAGAGAGATGAAAACTGCCTGGGGCGATGTTCGCCGGGGTATTTGGATGGCGATTGTGCGAATAGGTTTGCTGCACCTGAGTACAGAAAAAGAATCCAAGACCTGGAGGCCTAATCCGCTTGTATTATCCGGGGCTCCCACTAAAAGGTGGCATCTAATAGACTTTGCATCCAGCATCACCCATAACCGCGGTATTCTCACAGTGGCAACGGTTCTTACCAGCCATACTACCACCTTCGCCCGGCGGAAGCTAATGCAGGATAATATTGAAGATTTTCTCACCAAACGCAGCTCACGTGGGTTTGCAAGGGTAATAGAAGCCGAAGATACTTTTGAGGGTGCAGAAGATTTTGTAAAATCATATGGGCTGGCATCTCTGGAGCCTAACACCATTATACTGGGAGATAGCGAAAATCCTGATTTAAGAAAGCAGTATTGTAATATGCTGTCCAATTTTTATAAGCTACACCGTAACCTCCTCATCATTAATTATAATAAGGAAAAAGGTTACGGAAAAAGAAAGAAAATCGATATTTGGTGGGGAGGTCTAAAAGGCAATGGGGGTTTGCTTATGATTCTTGCCTATTTGCTTAAAAGCAGTCGTTCCTGGTATGATGCCAAAATTACTCTAAAAATCATGGTAGAAAACGAAAAGGCCGCCACCGATGCTCAGGAAAATATTTCCCGGGTCATTAAAAAACTGCGTACCGGGGCGATCCTGGAAGTGATCGTATCTAAGGGGCGTAGTTTTGATGAAGTATTACGGCAATCCTCTGCCCAGGCAGACCTCATCTTCATGGGTATGGCTAAACCAGATGCAAATTTTGAATCTTATTACGCTAATATGCAGGAAAGATTAAAGGATCTGCCCACTACAATCCTCGTTCTGGCTGCAGAGGATATATCTTTTGGTGAGGTATTAATGCAACAGGATGCTTTCCGGAAAGATTGATCTCCGTTTAAAATTCTGACAATAAACTAGTTCTCCTGAATAACTCTTCAGAAGTAAAAAATAGTAAAGAATTTCTGTAACATTTATCCGATAAAAGACACTAGTCTATTGGAATAATCAGCCATGTTCTAATTTTATAATATAAATACCAGGCCTGCAAAAGTATCGCAGATTGAGTAGGGTCGATCTGCCTGACTATGGTCTGGTATTTTATTTTCTACCCGGTTCAAACTACAAAAAAGTCCCGCAATGCTGCAGGACTTATTTTTGGCTAACTCAATGATTCATAATTCATTTAAACAATCATTGTAATTATACTAAAACATCATTTTTCCATATAGCCTCCTTTTTTTTGCTTTCTATATCTACGGAAAAATTAGGCCAACAGTTCTTCTTCTAAAGACGCTAAACTGTAAATTATTGACCCGATTGCAAATTTTTAATTAAATTATTGGAATTTTAGTAGTTATGCTGTTACCATAGTCGATTTGAATTATTCTGCTTAATAATTGCTGAAAATTCGAATTATGATTTTTGAGATAGTATATTTACAACTCTAATCCCCGGAAAATGGAGAAACACATTCTGGTCCCTACCAACTTTAGCAAACATTCGTGGAGTGCACTTATTTTTGCCATGAATTTATTTAAAAAACATCCCTGTACCTTTCATCTTATCAATGTATACCAGTCTCAGAACTTTCTGAGCGAGGCAATACCTTTGGGAAAATCGGGACACGATGAAGAATCTGAAGAAGCGATTTCAGCAAAAGGTCTGGACAGGATGATGAAGGGGTTGGGTTTTAGAAAAGAAAATCCGAAACATCAGTTCGAAACAATTTCGTTTAAGGGTAATTTGGTAGAAGGCATCCAGGAAGCTTCAGAAAAACATGGTATCGATCTTATAATCCTTGGGTCAAATGGTAAAACTGCAGGAATAAATTCATTGAGTGACAGCAGTATTTCTAAAATAACCGAAGAAGTTGAACAATTCCCTATCCTGGTAATCCCCGAGCAATATGAATTGCAACCCGGTAAAAATCTGGAGATCGTTTTTCCATCCAATTTCCGAATACCCTTTAAACCGAAGGAGCTTGTACCCCTTATGGAATTAGCGCTGAGTCTTAATGCAACTATTAAGATACTGTATATAAACAGTGATGATAAAATGTTAACTGAGGAGCAGGAAGAAAATAAGGCAGAACTAGCAAAACATCTAAACGAGGTGAATTTTAGTTTTCATACGCTCACGCAAACCTCTCCATCCTCTGGTGTTCATTTATTCATAGAAAGCAGAGACAGTGATCTTCTGGCTCTTTACCAGCGAAAACAAGGATTCTTTTCAAGATTATTTAAACAAAGTAGATCTAACGAGATCAAATTTGATCCAATGGTACCAGTACTTATTTTAAAGGAAAGCAATTAAAATAACAAAGGGAACAAAAATGAATATTTCACATTAACTGCTCCCTTTGCGTGTTGTAATCTTCATCTGGCATTATCCAGATAATCAACAGGTATATTCTCAGCTCAACTTAAAGATAGCACCCTGTACAACGATATAAATATAGCAAATAATAAGTTCCGGTTTTATTATTACCTATATTTTTTCAAAAAATTTCACTGAATAAAATCGCTGTAATTAATTGTCTAAGTGTTTATTATGTGATTCTATACACTTTGATTAATCCCGTACTGGAAATACCATAAATGGTACACTTGTATGATATACGAGTTGATTTATCACAGGCTTAAAAAGTATATTCTCAAAAAACGAATGCTTTTTATGAACCATAAAAATCAGGTCTATATTATTGTCTTTTTGAAATTTTTCTACTGCTTCAGGTATATCATTACCTTCGGTAATATGAAAAACAGGTGGGGGATCTTTAAAGAACTCAGTGATAGTTTCCCGGTTCATGCGTTGCTGGTCATTTAAGGATTCATCTGTATAAACATTCAGCACGTGAAGCCTGGCTTTGCACAGATTTGAGTAATATTTTATCATGGCCAGATCCTGGTCTCTCAGAACCTTATAATCTGTTGCGAATAATAACTCCCGGGGCGCCCTGAATTTATAACCGGATGGGACGGCCAATACCGGGCATTTTACTTTTTTTATAGTATACATGGTGTGAGTTCCCATGAATATCTCTTTCGCTCCAGTTGCTCCCTGGGTTCCCATAAGAATGAGGTCTATATCCTTTTCCTTTATAACACTTTTGATTTTGCTAATCAATAGGTTAAAATCTACGATCCACTTGATCTTATGTCTGGGGTTCTGGAATTCTTCCCTTAACTTATCCCTCAACTGTTTTATTTCTTCTATCGCGGCGTCTCTATTGGCATGCACCAGCTCCATAGAGGTGAAATTGTTAAAAGCTTTGCTGGAATGATAAGCAGCCGGGGTAAACGTATGCAGCAAATAGAAGGTACAGGGATGATCTTCAAAGAACTGAAATGCATATTTTATGGCATTCAGGGAGTTTTCTGAAAAGTCGGTTGGGAGTAAGATATTTTTCATAATTCAAATTTTTATTCTTTACAAAATACATCCCATGGGCTTTCAAAAATATGACGGGGATCATGCCCGCATATTTTCTTCTATGCTGGCTATAAAGACCCTATAAAAATTACGAAATATTTAAATAATATGCTTTTCCATGACCTGCATCATATTTAATAGGCTGTTCGGTGATTAACTTGATTCTAATATATACACGAGCCTTTACAGGTTAAATCCTGAGAAAAAATACTTGAATAACATCAAACCCTACATCATGCAAGTCAGGAAAAATCCAGAAGCCGATCTCAGACGCAATAGCTTTATATATTTCCAGATAGGAATGATTATCGTACTAGCTATTACCTATTTTGGTATTGAATGGAAATTCGCTTTGAGTGAATCCTCGGAGAGTTATGTGATCAACATTCCTGAAGATCAAATGGAAGAGATCCCGGTAACCGAAATTAAAGAACTTCCCCCTCCTCCACCACCGCCACCTCCCGTGCCAGAAGTCATTGAAGTGGTAGCCGATGATTTAATTGTAGAAGAAACTGAAATTGAGTCAACAGAAAGCAACCAGGAAGTAAAAATTGACATTCCAAAAGTGATAGAAGTAACTGAGATCGTTGAAGAGAAAATTGAAGAAAAAGTTGAAGAAGTGCCTTTTGTGCTTATTGAAGAAGTTCCTCTATTTCCGGGATGTGAGACCAAAAGCAATAATATTGAGAAAAAGAAATGTTTGTCTGCTAAAATAAATGCCCACGTTACCAGGGAATTCAACACCGGCCTGGGTGAACGATTAAATCTTTATGGTATTAACCGTATCTATGTGATCTTCAGGATAGATGAATTCGGAAAAGTGAATGACATAAAAACCCGCGGTCCCCACCGTGCCCTGGAAGCTGAAGCAGAAAGGGTAATAAAACAACTGCCGCAAATGAAACCTGGCAAACAAAGAAACCGTCCCGTTAGCGTAATATATACCCTTCCTATTACTTTTGAAGTAATTGAAGGTTCTATGTGAATCTCAAAATCCATGCATTCAATTGGTTTAACTGTATAATTAGAAGCGTATGAAAGTTGCAGTTTATAGTGCCCATAAATTTGAAATGGAGAATCTTGTTACCGCTAATTCAAAAAAACACCAGTTAAAGCTTATTGACACATATTTAACTCCGGAAACAGTTCCTTTAGCCAAAGGTTGTGACTGTGTAGCCCTTTTTGCAAACGACGATGGATCAGCTTCCGTATTGGAGAGTTTAAAGGAAGTCGGTGTGAAATTTATTGCGCTGAGATCGGCGGGGTACAACCATGTAAATATAGAGAAGGCAAAGGAACTGGAAATAAAAGTTGCCAATGTACCGGAGTATTCTCCCTATGCTGTTGCTGAGCATACTGTAGCATTAATGTTAGCCATGAACAGGAAGCTTATACGTGCACATAGTAGGGTTAGAGAATTAAATTTTTCCCTAGATGGTTTAACCGGTTTTGATATGAATGGAATATGTGTGGGGATTATTGGCCTGGGTAGAATTGGAGGAATTGTTGCAAAAATTCTTCACGGCTTTGGGTGTAAACTATTAGGATATGACCTGGATATAAATGAGAGCCTGGTTGCCAATTATAATTTACGATATACTACTATTGATAATATCTGTAAAGAAGCAGATATTATCACCTTGCATGTACCTTTAAATGATGAAACCAGGTACATTATCGATAAGGAGGAGATAGAAAAAATGAAAACGGGTGTAATGCTTGTAAATACAAGCCGGGGTGGACTGGTAAATACCCGGCAAGTTATCGTTGGACTAAAGAGAGAACAAATTGGCTACTTGGGATTAGATGTTTATGAAGAAGAAAAGGGATTATTCTTTGAAGATCATTCAGAAGATATACTTCAGGATGATGTTATAGCCAGATTGTTAACCTTTAAAAATGTACTTATTACCAGTCATCAGGCATTTCTAACCACCACTGCATTAAGGAATATTTCAGAAACAACCATCTACAATATTGATTGCTGGGAAAGAAACGAAAACAGTAAAAATGAATTAACATAGCCTGAACCAGGTATATCTTTTACTTATTCAAATGCGTCGGGATAAAGTTTTCAGTTTCCGGGATTCACTCTATAGTATAATAAAACCATCATTAGTACAAACACTAATAAAATAAGAACGGTATCTATGGCAAGTTTCCATTTTCTTTCGGTTTTAAAAACAATTCCGGTTATACCAATCGCGGTAATGATTATTGTTCCCAGGATCGGAATGATATGATGGGGACTTGTAGCCATT
>JAHELO010000083.1 GCA_024644145.1 Christiangramia sp. | reverse complement strand
ACGTACCGGCTGGATAAATTTCTGGATTTCCGAAGAGGAAAATATGCACGCAGGGTTTATATATTTAGTCGACAAACATATAAGAACCGGGAAGAAACTTTCAGCTGAAAAATATCACAGAATATATCTGGACAAAGGGATGTACGACTCCAGATTTGAAATACTCATCTCCAGGTCTCCTATACAAGACCCCGCTGAAGCATTTCAGGATCCTTTACACATCATTAATTCCAGGGTTGGAATAATTGCTAAATATAACCTGGATAAATCTCAAAATGGCTTACTGCAAGCGGTAAACCTGAATGGGCAGATACTGGATCAATATAAAGTGACTGGAAAAGGTAATATTGAGATCAGGGGTATAAAAAGTTCTGGTCTTTACCTATTCACCTTGGTTACCGAAGAAGGCAGATTTACCAAAAAAGTACGGATCAACCTATGATAAAATTATTTAATTATATAAAATCCTCCTTTAGAATATCTGGTATAATCGTACTGTTTATATTCGCTTTCCCTACGACTATCTCGGCTCAGGAAAACCCGCCAGTGCCCATAGATGTACAGGTTAGAACGGCCAGGTTTTTGGATTTTGGTGCTTTTGTTACCGGAAATGGTACGGGGACCTTACACGTATCTTATGACAGTACCCCTACTACCACAGGAGATGTGATAATTGTTGACGGTCAGCGAATTACCTCTGCTCTATTTGATGTATTCGCTTTGCCGGGTACCATAATAAACATTCTGCCCGCATCTAATAATTTTGAACTAACCGGCAGTAATGGGGGAACCATGTATTTAAATATTGCCGATTCCGATTTTAGTACCGGCCCAACATTTGTAACTCAGGGTAGCCCTACAATTCCTCATGAAGTTTATGTAGGCGGCACTTTAAATGTGAGCAGTGTAGATTCTGCCAACCCACCGGGAAATTACAGCGGAACAATCATTATAAATTTTATCCAGGAATAAGCTGTATTACCAATGCGGGAAAAGTATTCCATTTCTTTTTTCAGTGCTGTAATTAACCTGAGAAAACCAGCCTTCGTTTTCTTTCTTCTTTTTTGTGGAATAAATATGCAGGCTCAGGAACAGCCTCTTTACGATGAATTATTAATAGATCTAAAGATACCAAGGTTGGGTACCTTTGAAGTACCTGTAGCCATTATAGATCAGGAAGCATATCTCGCCGTATCCTCTTTATTCGAAATTCTTCAGCTGAAGATAGATTCGAATGAGTCAGGAAAAATTTTCTCCGGTTATGTAATAGATCCCGCTAATAGTTTCCGCATAAACAGTGTTACATCCCAATTGGAAGTAAAAGATGAAGTTATTGAGCTCCAAAGCGATGATTATGTTATTACTCCAACTACTTTCTATTTACGAACAGGAATATTTGAAAAACTTTTTGGCCTGCAGGTGATTTTCAACTTTCGTAGTCTTTCGGCCGAGCTTCAAACTAGTCTGGAATTACCTGTGGTAAAACAAATGAGACTGGAATCCATGAGGAGTAGCATCAACCGTGTTAAAGGGGTTATAGAACCAGACACCTTGATCAGGAGAGATTATCCGTTCTTCAGGGCAGGTATGCTGGATTGGGGTCTTATTACCACACAACAAACCCGGGGAGATAACGACAATCGATTAAATCTGGGACTGGGCACAATGATCGCTGGCGGGGAAACGAATCTTCGACTGAACTATTCAACGAATATTCCTCTTACTTCCCGAAACCAGTTCTATCAATGGAAACTGGTTAATAATAACAGTACCTACTTTAAACAAATCACAGCGGGAAAAATCTTTACCCGCTCTACCTCCTCTCTGTTCGCTCCAGTTGTAGGAATTCAATTTAGCAATTCCCCAGTGATGAACCGTAGGTCTTTCGGAACTTATACCTTAAGTGAATTTACCGAACCCAGGTGGACCGTTGAGCTTTATGTGAATAATGTACTAATAGATTATACGGTAGCTGATGCTTCGGGGTTTTATAGTTTTGATATTCCATTAGTATATGGGAATACCAGCGTAGATCTTCGATTTTATGGTCCTTATGGCGAAGAACGATCTGAAGAAAGGAACATTAACATTCCCTATAATTTTATTCCAAAAAATGAACTGGAATATACTTTAAGTGCTGGTATTGTTGAAGATGATGAAAACAGAAAGTTTTCCAGATTAAATCTTAATTATGGTTTGAGCAATGGGATTACTATTGGAGGAGGGGTTGAATATCTTAACGGTATTGATAGCGGTGAAGTGATGCCTTTTCTAAATACATCTGCAAGGCTTGGCTCCAACCTGTTATTTTCAGGTGAATATACTTATGGGGTAAAAGCAGAAGCTCTATTAAGTTACAGAAGTGGTTCCAATTTTCAGGTAGATCTTAACTACACGAATTATGATAGTGATCAAACAGCCGTGAACTATAATTATCTGGAAGAAAGGAAGATCACCCTGTCTTCTCCTATCAGGACAAAATTCTTTACAGCCTTTTCCCGCTTTAGTGTAAATCAGGTTATATTACCTACAACTCAATTTACAACTGGCCAGTTTCTTTTATCTGGTCTCCTTTTTGGCGTAAGTACCAATCTTACAACCTTTGGTTTGTTTAACCAAAATGCATTGAAACCTACAGTCTACACTACATTATCACAGACCTACAGGTTACCATATCAATTTTTATTCTCACCCCAGATCCAGTATGAATATGGTTCTGGAAGGCTTACCAATACAGTTCTTGAATTTGAAAGAGCAATTTTCAAAAGGGGATTTTTTAATATTGCTTATGAAAACAATTTCAGAAGAGATGCACATACTTTTGAAATAGGATTACGCTATAATTTCAATTTTGCCCAGACCTCCCTTACCTCAAGAATAGGAAACAGAAATTCTTCATTCGTTCAGTCAGCACAGGGAAGTCTGTTATTTGACAGGAACACGCAAAAACTTTCGGGAACCCGGCGCAATAGTGTAGGGAAAGCCGGGGTTACAATCTACCCTTTCCTGGATTACAATGCCAACGGGAAAAGGGATGCAATGGAGCCATTGGTATCCGGCTTAAAGTTAAAGAGTAAGCCTGGAAATCTAAGTTATAATAAGGAAAAGACCATCATTCAAATATCAGACCTTCAGCCATATCGTGAACTTATCCTTGAGATAGATCCTTCCAGTCTGGATAATATTGCATGGAAAATTGAAAATTCCAGAATCGCTATTGAAACCCTGCCTAATCATTACCGAAAGCTTGAAATACCTATAAATGTACTAGGTGAATTATCTGGGATGGTGTTTTTAAAAGACAAAAATAAAATTGAAGGCCAGGGACGAATTCTTATAAATATTTATAATTCAGAGAAGATTAAAGTAACTAGTGTATTAAGTGAAGGGGATGGTTATTTCAGTTATTTGGGATTAAAACCGGGCAATTATATTGCTAAAATTGATGAAGAACAGTTAAACCAATTAGGTTTCACTTCAAATCCCGGAAAATTTTCCTTTGATATTGAAATATCAGAATTTGGTGATATTGTAGACAATCTGGAATTTATCATTGAAGCTAAAAAAGAAGAGGATCAATAAGTGATCTTTAATATCTTCAGTTTTCTTACTTCTTCCCCTAGTTTAAATTCTATTTCCTCTCCGGCTTTCCTCCCGGTTATAGCTTTAGCAATAGGCGCAACGAAAGCGATCTTTTGCTTTTTAATATTTGCTTCATCCACACCCACAATCTGAAATTCCTGCTTTTTTCCGTCTCCTAAATTCTTTATTTCCACTTGAGCACCAAATCTCACTTCATCTTTTGGAAGATCTTCGGGAGTTAATAGTCTTGCAGAATTGAGCCGTTCTGCAAGAAGATTAATTTTACCATCTATAAGACTTTGTGACCTTCGCCTTTCGGTTTCATTATCCTGATCTATTGAGGAGCGTTGTTCCTCCAACTCTTCCATCTCTTTTTTCAATTCCATTAGCCCATTTTGTGTCACATAATTAGTCACCCCATCTGGCAATGCAGCTCTGGGAGGAACTAATACTGGCTCTTCCTGATCTTCTTCTTTTACAAATCCCCTGCTCATAATAATTGATTTAGCTTCCTTGAAATTAAATAGAAAGCCGGTCTATAACCAAAACACGAATCATAAACTTTTCTCAAAGAATCAGAGATAAAGTAACTTAAACATATTTTTATATAGAATTACCCGGCAATATGACACTGGAAATTATCATACTATTTATCATCATAATTACGGTGATTATACTTTTTGCCCTGGAAATATTTCCGGTAGATAAGATCGCCTTTTTCATTATGGTGAGCTTGCTGCTTACCAATCTAATTAGTCCGGAGGAAGCCATTAGCGGATTCTCAAGTCCTGCAACCATTACCGTTATGGCGCTAATGATCATAGCAATAGGCCTTGAAGAAAATGGTGTTATTAACTGGCTCACTAACAGTCTAAAAAAACTACGGGGAGTTCCTTTATTTTTAATGGTCCCGGTTTTTATGTTCATTGCCGGAAGTATTTCTGCATTTATTAATACTACAGCTGTTGTGCTGGTTTTCGTAAAAATTATAAATGAGCTTACCGAAAAGTATAATATTCCCAATGCTAAGCTTTTACTTCCTATTTCCTTTGCCGGTATCATTGGGGGAAGTTGCACCCTAATGGGTACTTCTACTAACCTTATAGTTAATGCCGTGGCTATGAAGAGAGGAGTTGAACGTTTCAGCTTTTTTGAATTCACATGGCTGGGAGTAATATTTTTCATAATTACGATAGTGATCGTGAGCCTAATGGCAAAATTTTTACCCGGGACCTCCAAACCTAACCTGTCTAATGTTTATGATCTGGATGAATTCATTACCCGTGGAATAGTATCCAAAAATTCTAAGCTGATTGGGAAAAATATAGAAGAGATTTTCGGAAAAGAAAATCATGATATAGAGGTGATTAGATTAAAGCGGAAAGCAGTGATCAATGAACACCCGGGCAAGTACACCACCCTAAAGGAGGGTGATCAACTCTTATTAAGATGTAATATTGAGCAACTCATACAGCTGAAGGAGGCCGGAGACCTTATCATCATAAAAAAATCTGAAGATGAAGTCTTTGGCCATGTGGATAAACAGGCAGATAACAGGGAAGAGAAAATTCAGCTTGTAGAATTACTTATGCTCCCTAACTCACCGCTTATAGGAAA
Organism: Christiangramia sp.; assembly: GCA_024644145.1. Lineage (GTDB taxonomy): Bacteria > Bacteroidota > Bacteroidia > Flavobacteriales > Flavobacteriaceae > Christiangramia. The sequence continues at coordinate 1,856 of JAHELO010000083.1, read as the reverse complement.
AAGTATAAAAACAGTAGGCTGGTACGATCTTCACGGGGCAGTACCTCTGGCCATTAGAAAAAGAAGAAGTTTAAGGAATCCGGGGAGAAGAATCTTCGATAAAAAATCTGATGAAATAGAATTAAGAGTTGGAGACCGCTTACTGGTTGAGGTGACAGATAATGACCTGGAACAGCTAAACAAAATGGATAATATAAGTATCCTGCAGGAACACCGTGATATTAATGTCGTGACCAGGTGGAAAAGAAATCTCACCTTCGGTATCCTGTTGCTGGTAATCGGCCTATCTGCCTTTTCTATTTTCCCAATCTTGAAAAGTGCCTTAATTGGATGCTTTTTAATGATTTTTTTAAGATGTATAGACCTGGGAAAAGTTTACTCACAAATTAACTGGCAGATCATTTTCCTGCTGGCAGGAATGATCCCCCTAGGTGTTGCGATGAACAATACCGGCGCCGATCAATGGCTGGCCACTAACCTTCTAATGGTAATGGCTAACCAGGGAAGTATTATGATCATTGGATTACTTTTTCTCGTAACAATGTTTTTAAGCGGATTTATCTCTAATAATGCAACGGCAATTATTATAACACCCATTGCGATCACCATTGCGGCTTCATTAAACTTAGATCCTAAACCTTTTATCTTATCTGTGCTGTTCGCTTCTAATTTCAGTTTTTTCACACCTGTAGGCTATCAAACCAACACGATCATTTACGGAATGGGCATATATAAATTCAAACATTTTCTAATGATTGGTGGGGTCCTCTCTATCATTTTATGGATAACAGCTACCTTTCTTTTATCGGGTCTGCTATAAAATACTATTTTTGAGAAAAAGAAATGACTACCCTCCTCATTATTGGTTATGTGTGGCCTGAACCTGCCTCTTCTGCTGCCGGCGCCAGAATGATGCAATTAATAGAGTTTTTTAAAAGCGAAAGTTACCAGATTACATTCGCTACTACAGCTAAACCTACCCAGAATAAAACAGATCTTAGGGCCCGCGGTATCCATGAGGTAAAAATAAAATTAAACGACTCTGAATTTGATGTGTTTTTAGAAGATTTAAATCCTGACATCGTTCTGTTTGACAGGTTTATGATGGAGGAACAATTTGGATGGAGGGTAGATAATGTTTGCCCAGATGCTATTAAGATTCTGGATACCGAAGATTTGCATTTTCTAAGAAATGCCAGGTATCAGGCTTATAAGTCAGGGAAAGAAGTGGAAGAATTTTATCTGGACTCAGACCTTACAATAAGAGAGATCTCTGCCATTTATCGTTGTGACCTTAGCTTGATAATTTCAGACATTGAAATGGAATTACTTACTTCTAAATTCGGGCTTCCGGAGGAACTATTGCTTTATATGCCATTTATGTTGGATCCACTCGAGGAAGGCACTTCTATTTTACCTGCATATGAAGAAAGGAAAGATTTTATAAGTATTGGAAATTTTCTCCATGAACCCAATTGGAATGCTGTTTTGTATTTAAAAGAAAAAGTATGGCCACTCCTGCGGAAAAAATTACCGGAGGCCAGATTAAATATCTACGGAGCGTATCCATCGCAAAAGGTATTTAACCTTGACAATCCTAAAGAGAATTTTTTCGTGCATGGCTGGGTAGAAGATTCGCAGGCGGTTATGAGAAAGGCAAGGGTTTGCCTGGCTCCTATTCAGTTTGGAGCGGGATTAAAAGGTAAACTCATAGAGGCTATGACTAGTGGCACACCCTCTGTAACAACCAGGACTGGTGCTGAAGGAATTAACAACTCAGATGAGTGGAACGGGTTTATTACCGCGGACTTAACAGAGTTTGTAAATTATGCTGTGCAGGTTTATAATGATAAAGA
>JAHELO010000082.1 GCA_024644145.1 Christiangramia sp. | reverse complement strand
TTGGGGATTTTTTTGATCTGGTACTCTTTAAAGAGTTCAACCCCTGCAGAGCGGGAACAATTGTGGCAGAGTATTCTGGATGCCAATAAAACCTGGATTGCCGTTTCCTTTCTTTTAGGGACTATTTCCCATTTTTCCCGCGCTTACCGCTGGAAATTCATGCTGGAACCCATGGGATACAAGTCTTCTCAGGCTAACAGATTTATGGCGGTTATGGCGGCATACCTTGCTAATTTTGGTATTCCCAGATCTGGGGAGGTTTTAAGAGCGGTTACACTAAGCACCTATGAAGACGTACCCTTCGAAAAAGGTTTTGGAACCATAATTTCTGAGCGAGTTGCAGATCTACTAATCCTCATGTTCATAATTGGCGTGGCTTTGATTTTTCAAACAGATGACCTCCTGGCCTATTTGCAGCAGCAGAATATTAACCCATTAAACACATTTTTTATTTTTTTAGGGCTGGTAGGTATAGCAATTCTGGGTCTTAATATGATTCGGCGCTCCAACTGGCTTCCGTTCAAAAAAATAAGAACACTTGCTAAAGGTCTGCTGGAAGGCATGAGGAGCATTTTAAGAATGGAACAGAAATGGGCCTTTATATTTCACACCGTATTTATCTGGTCTCTTTATCTATTAATGTTTTTTGTTATCCAGTTAAGTATTCCAGAAACGGCGAACACTCCTGCAGGCATCATCATGGCTGCCTTTGTAGTAGGCTCTTTCGCGGTATCTGCCACTAACGGTGGTATAGGTGTTTATCCTTTGGCCGTAGGTGGAGTTTTAATATTTTTCGGTGTAAAAGAGCATGCTGCTGAAGCCTTCGGATGGATTTCCTGGGCTACCCAAACCGCGGTAGTGCTTTTATTTGGCGGCTTATCCTTTATTTTTCTTCCGCTTTTAAACAATAAGAAATAATAATTATATTGTAGGTCCGAATCAATACTACACCTATGAAAAATTTAGCACTCCTGTTAATGGCTATTCTATTGCCATTGACCGGGATTTCCCAGATAAAACACGAGAGTTTTTCTTCACAAAAACTTGGCGAAACCAGGCAAATTAAGATCCAGTTACCCAGAAATTACGAAGAAAATAAAGAAAAGCGATATCCCGTGATGGTTGTCCTTGATGGAGATTACCTCTTTGAACCCATAGCTGGATTAGTAGATTATTATTCTTACTGGGAAGATGCTCCCGAGATGATAGTGGTAGGTATCAATCAGGATGGAATCCGTATGGAAGATACTTATTACTCTGAGCAAAATTTTCTGCCCGAAGGCAAAGGCGCAAAATTCTTTGAATTTATAGGAATGGAACTTCTTGCACAACTGGACCAGAAATACAGGACAGCAGGATTCAGAATTATCGTAGGCCATGACTTTACTTCCAACTTCATCAATTATTATCTATTAAAACAGAATCCTATTTTCCAGGGATATGTCAATCTAAGCCCAGATCTTGCTCCGGAAATGGCTGACAGGATCACTTCTGCCCTTAATACTGCAGAGTCCAGAAAATGGTTTTACCTCGCCACCGGTACTTCAGATGTACCTGCATTAAAGGAAAGCATTCTAAGTTTCGACAATAAGCTTAAAACAATTGAAAATGATCTTGTAGCTTATAAATTTGATAATTTCGAAGGCGGTACGCATTATTCCCTGGTAGGCAAAGCCCTGCCGGCTGCCATAGAAAACATGTTTGAAATTTACCGCCCAATTTCCACGAAAGACTACAATGAAAAACTATTACAAACCAGCGTTTCCCCTACTGAATTCCTGGCGGAAAAATACAATAGTATCGAAGAGCTATATGGAATAAAAAGAAAGATAAGCCTGAATGATTTTATGGCTGTGTACAGGGCTATAGAAAAAACCAGGAACTGGGATGAATATAAGGATCTGTATAAAATGGCTAAAGAGCACTATCCAGGTACTATGTTAGGAACATTTTTCGAAGCGCGTTATGAAGAGGAAACGGGCAATCCTCGAAGGGCCATGAGGATCTATCAGAATGCTTACGGACAGGAAAAGATCGCTTTTCTGGATACCGATTTTATGCTGGAAAAAGCCGATGCGATTAAAAAAGATTTCGGTTATTAGCATAAAATTGATCTATTAAATGGCCAAGGTAAAGACCACTTATTACTGTCAGAAATGCGGTGCTCAACATGCTAAATGGCAGGGAAAATGCAATTCCTGTGGCGACTGGAATACCATTGTTGAAGAGCTGGTTCAAAAACCAGATCCCAAAGACTGGAAAACCTCAGTAAAGAAAGAAGCTAAAAAAGCTGCCAAACCTTTATTGATAGCAGAAATTGAGAATACCCCCCAGATCAGAATGAATACAGGGAACAATGAACTGGACCGGGTACTTGGTGGCGGATTGGTTCCTGGCTCATTAACATTACTTGGAGGCGAACCGGGAATTGGGAAAAGCACACTTCTCCTTCAAATTTCTCTGGGTTTAAGATATCGTGTTCTGTACGTTTCCGGGGAAGAAAGTCAGCAACAGATAAAGATGAGAGCAGAGCGTATAAATTCTAATCCCGCTAATTGTTTTATTCTTACCGAAACCAAGACTCAAAATATATTCAGGCAGGTTGAAGAAGTAGAACCAGAAGTGGTAATTATAGATTCCATACAGACGCTGCACAGTGATTATATTGAAAGCTCTCCGGGCAGCATTTCTCAAATTAGAGAATGTACCGCTGAATTAATAAAGTTCGCAAAAGAAAGCAACACTCCGGTCATTCTTATTGGCCATATTACAAAAGAAGGAAGCATAGCCGGGCCCAAGGTATTGGAACATATGGTAGATACCGTGCTTCAGTTTGAAGGTGACCGTAACCATGTGTACAGGATTTTAAGGGCACACAAGAACCGTTTTGGGTCTACACACGAACTTGGCATTTATGAAATGCAGGGAAGCGGATTAAGAGAAGTTATAAATCCATCTGAGATCCTAATCTCTAAAAATGAGGAAGATCTTAGCGGTACCGCAATTGCCTCTACGCTGGAGGGCATGCGCCCGTTAATGATCGAGATTCAGGCCCTCGTAAGCACCGCAGTATATGGAACCCCGCAGCGGTCTACTACCGGATATAACGCCAAAAGACTGAATATGCTACTGGCAGTTCTGGAAAAGAGAGCCGGTTTCAGACTCGGAGCCAAGGATGTTTTCCTGAATGTCACCGGGGGAATTAGTGTAGATGATCCTGCGATAGACCTCGCCGTTATAGCTGCAATTCTATCTTCTAATGAGGATATTGCTCTGGAAAAAGACACCTGTTTTGCTGCAGAAATTGGTCTTGCCGGAGAGATAAGACCTGTAACGAGAATTGAGCAACGCATTCTGGAAGCTGAAAAGTTAGGCTTTGCCTCTATCATGGTTTCCAAACAAAGCAAACTCCCGAAGGCGAACTATGAAATTCGCATCATAAGGGTAGCGAAAATTGAAGATGTCGTCTCCCAACTTTTTGGATAAAATTGGCATAATTCTGGCTTATATTTGACTCAATTTGAGCAGAATGAGAACCGGAAATTTCATCTCGTTAATATTTATACTGATGCTTTCCTCTTGTACCCAGCTGGAGAAAGCAGAAGCTCTTATTAACGGTCTACCCCCTAAGGAAGAATATAAAAAAGAACAAAGGATTTCAGATGAGCTTTTCAATATCTGGGAGAGCAGGGCTGAAACCGGATTAAAGGAGAGCGTGGAGATCGAACTACCTTATGCTGAATCAGGTACATTTAAACCCAGAAATTTCGGTATCTATTCTTATCAAACCTACCTGATGCCCGGGGAAGTTCTGGAAACCGAAATTTTTACCGACACCACACATACCCTGGTATTTGCAGACATTTATAAAAAAGAAGCCGGGCAGGATCAATTTATAAAGATAAAATCTGGGATTGCCAAAGAGCGTAAGCTTAAGTTTGAAATCAAGGAAAAAGGTCTTTATAAAATTTTGATTCAGCCTGAGATAGAAGCCAATTCTCCTTTCAGAATTCATATCCAGAGATCACCCGCCTATATGTTCCCGGTAGATAAGGGAAGAAATGGAGATATTGGCAGTTACTGGGGAGATATAAGGGACGGTGGTAAAAGGGAACATAAAGGAATTGATATTTTTGCTGAAAAAGGAACCCCTGTGATCGCTGCCACAGAGGGCAGGATCAAATATGCGGGTGAAAAAGGTCTGGGCGGAAAACAAATATGGCTCAGGGACAGGAAACGTAAGTTATCGCTTTATTATGCCCATTTAGATAGTATCATCCCAGATCTTAAAAAAGTAAAATCCGGTGACACCATCGGCTTTGTTGGGAATACGGGAAATGCAGTTCATACTCCACCACACCTGCATTTCGGAATCTATCAGAATAATCACGGTGCTATTGACCCACTGGGATTTGTTTATCAAACTGAGGAGTTGAGCGATAAGAATCCGGCATTGAGCGAAATGTCCGCCCGACTTAAAATTAATGCCAGAAGAGCCAGTTTACGTAAAAAACCGGCCTCTAATAATTCCCGGGTAGTAAGAAATGGTGAGTTAGGGGAAATACTATACGTGCAGGGAAAATCTGCAGACTGGTTCCATGTTAGAGATAGCCTGGACAACCCCCTATTCATCCATGAAAGTCAGGTAATTCACCTTAATTAAGGCGCGGGGTTTGGGATAGCATTATGAACCTTATCTATCTCTTCCAGGATTTCCGGAGAAAGAACAACATCTATACTCTCAATATTTTCCTTTAACTGTTCCATACTGGTAGCCCCAATAATATTACTGGTTACAAAAGACTGTTGATTAACGAATGCCAAGGCAAGATGGGTGAGGCTCATTTCATACTTATCTGCCAGCTCTTTATATCTCCGGGTGGCTTTTACCGCCTCCTCGTTAGAATATCTCTTATATTGAGGGAACAGACTTAATCTTGTATTCGGCTGAATTCCATTTAAATGTTTTCCACTTAATGTTCCCATTCCTAGAGGGGAATATGGAAACAACCCCACATTCTCCCTGTGGTATATTTCAGTTAACCCAATTTCATCTTTACGATTTAGAAGGTTATATGGATTTTGTACCGTTACAACCCTGGGAAGCCCTTTCTTACTCTCTTCGAGAAACCGCATTAGGCCATAGGGAGATTCATTTGACAGTCCTATCTGTCTGATCTTACCCTGCTTCACAAATTCCTTCAAACTTTCAAGAATTTCCCTGAAGTTGTCTTCCCACTCTTCATCTTCTGAATGAGCATATCCTCTCTTTCCAAAGAAATTGGAATTTCTTTCTGGCCAGTGTAATTGATAAAGATCTATATAATCTGTCTGTAATCTTTCCAGGCTACCATGAATAGCATCTTCTATCGCGGCTTTATGAAAACCCAGTTTTGGCCTGATATGAGAAACCATCTCTGAAGGTCCGGCTATTTTTGTAGCGATCACCACCTCATCTCTTCTTCCGGTCTTTTTCAGCCAGCTACCAATGACCTTTTCTGTACTTCCTTGTGTTTCTGGTCTGGCGGGTATAGAATACATCTCTGCAGTATCTATAAAATTAACGCCTTTCTCCAGCGCATAATCTATCTGATCATGGCCCTCTGCTTCAGTATTCTGTTGCCCCCAGGTCATTGATCCAAGGCAAATTTTACTTACTTTAATATCTGTATTAGGAAGAGTGGTGTATTTCATTTCTCGATTTCGGTTGGAACCGCAATTTATAATAATTAGGTAAAGCACAAAATATGCAAATCATCAATATTCATATCTATTAAATCGCTTCCTGAAGTTTAAAAATCATTTTCAGATATACCCCATATACCCTACCTTTATGAACCTCAGCCAATTATTAAAAGAATGCATAAAAAAATTGCGATTTTAGGCCCCATTCCAAGAGATACCATTCTCACCCATAAAAATGAAACTATTCAAAAATATGGATGTGTTACCCACCCTGCAATTGCCCTGGCGAAGTTAATGGAAGATTCCGGCGAAGTAAGAGTTATTTCTCACGTACACAAGAAAGATCATAGTGCAATAGCGAAATTATTCTCAGCTTACCCCAATGTTGACCTGGGTGGCCTCGATTGTAAGAATGACCGGGGCACGGTAATAGAATTAAAGTTTCTGGATCAGAACAACCGGTTGGAAAAGCAGACGGCCTTTATGGATCCTATTTTACCAGCAGATGTTGAAGCTTATCTGGATTCAGACGCATTTGTGTTCATTCCTATTACAGATTTTGAAATCTCATTGAGCACCCTTCGATTTATCAAAAAAAACAGCGAAGGCATTATTATATTTGATGCACACGGCCCCACTACGGCAATGAATATCAATGGTAACCGTGAACGGAAATTCTGGATAGACCGTGACGAATGGCTACCCTATATAGATGTACTTAAAATGAACCTGGAAGAATCTTTGTGCTGCTGGTTTAAAAACGAATATGACATTGATGAAATGGGTCACTATAACGAAGAGGACACATCCCACCTCGATGAGTTTGCCAACTACGTACTAAATAGAGGCGTTAAAATTTTATATGTTACCCTTGATTCACGGGGATGTGTAGCTTACATTAGAGAAGACGGCAATGTGAGAAAAGAATTCATCCCGTCTGTGCCGGTTTCTGAGGTGATTGATACGACAGGTTGCGGTGATTCATTTGCAGGAGGCCTGGCTTATGGTTTTGCCTATCATAACGACCCCGTGGTGGCCGCACGCTATGCCAATACCCTGGGCGCTTTGCGAACCCAGGGCAAGACATATGAAGTTTTTAAGAATCTTAAGATTACCAATAAGATTATTAGTGATTGCTATATGCAGTAAGAAATCAATTAGTTACTCTCATTCAGCAATTTGGTGATCTCGTCAAGTTTAGGAGTAAGTATCACTTCTATTCTCCTGTTTTTAGCTTTTCCTGCTTCAGATGAATTCGAAGCTATGGGGGCAAATTCTCCCCTTCCGGCTGCCGTCAGGTTCTGCGCATCTATATTAGAATTTTCCCTTAGGATCTGCACGATCGAGGTAGCACGTTTTGTTGAGAGGTCCCAGTTATCTTTTAACTGACCACTACCGCCATAAGGCACGTTATCTGTATGTCCTTCTATCAAC
>JAHELO010000081.1 GCA_024644145.1 Christiangramia sp. | reverse complement strand
TCCTTATATTCCTCTGCCAGTATTTCTGTAAGAGTAAGTAAAGCACCTTTACTGCTACTATAGGCAGAAAGGCCAGGGAACTTCATACTTCCCTGAATTCCTCCCATACTGCTAATATTAAGCACATGAGAATCGCTGCTCATAAATCGAAGAAATTTTTTAGTTATAGTAGCCACCCCAAAAACGTTTACCTCAAAGACATGCCTGAAATCATCAGATCTTGTTTCAGCAAAGGGCTTATTTAAAAGTGTACCGGCATTATTAATTAGCACATCAATTTTTGAATCCCAGTGTTCCTCAATAAAACCTTCAGCTCGTATGTGGCTATCTTCATCGGTAATATCAAATGAAAAGGTTTCCACATTGTCTAATTTCAAATCAGCAACCGGCTGCTTGTTTCGCGACAACGCCAGAACCTTATATCCCATATTTGAAAAAATAGAAACCATCTCCAGGCCAATTCCCCGGCTGGTCCCTGTTATTACTATATTTTTCATGATTCTTTCAATTTAATTTCTTTTTCTTCGGAATTAGCCATTTTTAAAATGCCTGGAATTAAGTGTCTTATCAACGAAGCCATATGAGCTGCATCCAGATTTTCTGCTTCATCATCTACATGATGATAATAGGGATAATTTGAAAAATCGAAAGTACAAATGGTTTGAGCAGGTATATTGAAATTTTTGTAAAAGGGGTAATTATCGCTTCTGCGGAATAAGCTCATTTGTTCTGCCTGAGGTAAAAAACCAAGAATATTTTCACCTTCACTATATTCATTAAATTTCTCAGCCATATTAGATTTTTCAAAACCTGTAATGTAGGCCATATAATCCTTCGCCTTCATAGGCACCCCTATCATTTCCAGGTTGATCATGGTATAGAGATCTATCCCGTGACCTTTCAATTTTTCAGAAAGATGTTCAGAACCTTTTAAACCCATTTCCTCCCCGGAGAATAAGACAAAAAGAATACTGCGTTTATTGCCCCCGATTTTGGAAAGTTGTCTGGCGATCTGCAGCACACCTACGCTACCAGAAGCATTATCGTTCGCTCCATTGGCAATAGCATCTCCATTAACCTCTTTTCCCTCACCTATATGATCGTAATGAGCGCCAATAAGAATATATTCATCTTTCAGGCTTTCATCTGTTCCGGGCAATAAAGCCACAATATTATATGCCTGCTTTTTACCTATATAAAAGTTATCACGGTATGTATCGAAATATGGCGACAGGCCAGATTCAGAAAAATGGTTTTCTATATACAGGGCTGCTAATTCAATTCCGGCAGAACCGGTTTCTCTACCCGAAAGTTCATTAGAAGATAGATAATTAAGGTCTGCCAGTACATCAACTTCAGAAACCTGATAACTTTCATTTTTTGGTGCCTGAGCCAGAAGCGAATGATTCAAAAAGAGCAATAGCAGAAATACGCCTGATAGTGGCAACTTTATATATTTTCTCATATTGCTAAAGATAAAAAAATCCCGCGATTAAGCGGGATTCATACTAATATTCAGAGCTTGAATTAAGCCAGCATGGTTACCGGATTTTCAAGATAAGTTTTTAAGGTTTGTAAGAATGCCGCCCCAGTTGCGCCGTCTACTGTACGATGGTCACAGGCAAGGGTTAATTTCATAGTATTTCCTACTACAATCTCTCCATTCTTAACAACCGGTTTCTCCACAATGGTTCCTACTGAAAGAATCGCCGAGTTTGGTTGATTTATAATACTTGTAAATTCTACTATCCCGAACATTCCCAGGTTAGAAACTGTAAAGGTACTTCCTTCCATTTCTGCAGGTTGTATCTTTTTATTCCTGGCCTTTCCGGCAAGATTTTTCACGTTACCACCAATTTGAGTAAGCGACATCTGATCTGCAAATTTAAGCACAGGTACTACGAGACCTTCCTCTACCGCTACAGCTACACCCATATGGATATGCTTGGCGATTTTGGTTGTATCTCCCGTCCACTGACTATTTACCTGCGGATGTTTTCTAAGCGCCATAGCAGAGGCTTTTATAACCATATCGTTGAAAGACACCTTTACATCTGGCATTTCATTGATATGCTTACGAGAAGCCATTGCATTCTCCATATTCACCTCAATAGTAAGATAATAATGAGGAGCGGTAAATTTAGATTCACCAAGACGTTTGGCAATCACCTTACGCATTTGTGAATTTTTACGATCTTCAAAGCTTTCCTCTCCAGCAGGAACATAAGGCTGTGCCGCTGCAGTTGTTTCTTCCGCAGAATCTGCTTTAGCTTCAGCTGGTTTATCTGCCTTAGACTCTTTAAAATTCTCTATATCTTTCTTTACAATTCTGCCATTCTCTCCAGAACCTTTTACATTAGAAAGGTCTATACCTTTGTCCTCTGCCATCTTCTTAGCAAGAGGTGAGGCAAAGATCCTTCCTCCATCCTTAGATTCAGTTTGAGATTTAGAGTCTTTAGATTCTTCAGATTTCTTCTCTCCTTTAGAATCATCAGATTCAGACTTAGATTTTTTAGATTCTTTCTTACCACCACCGGCAGTATCGATCTTGGAAACATCTGTACCCTCCGGCCCGATTATCGCCAGAAGACTATCTACTTTGGCAGATTCACCTTCCTGGATACCGATCTTTAACAGAGTACCTTCATAGAAAGATTCAAATTCCATGGTTGCCTTATCTGTTTCGATTTCGGCAAGAATATCTCCTTCTTCTACCTTATCTCCCTCCTGTTTAAGCCACGCAGCCACGGTTCCTTCTTCCATGGTATCACTTAAACGAGGCATTTTAATAATCTCTACACCTTCAGGAATATCACCTTCCTGATCTTCACCATTATCATCATCAGAATCTGATCCTTCTTCGGAATCATTTTCCTCAGATTCATCTTCTTCTTTTGAACCTTTATCAGCAGAATCATCACTTCCACCGCCACTTATCAGCTCTGAAATATCCTCACCTTCTTCACCAATAATGGCAAGTAGTTCATCAACCGGTGCGGCATCACCTTCTTCCACCCCAATGTGAAGCAAAGTACCTTCGTAAAATGATTCAAATTCCATGGTGGCCTTATCGGTTTCGATCTCGGCCAGAATATCACCTTCTTCTACTTTATCTCCTTTTTGTTTCAGCCATTTTGCAACGGTACCTTCTTCCATGGTATCGCTCAAACGCGGCATTTTGATAACCTCTGCCATAGTTTAGTCTAATTTATGTGCTAGGAACGGATAATCCTCCTGTTCGTAAACAACGTCATACATTACATTCTTTTCAGGGAATTCAGACTCATCTGCGAATTTTTCACATTCAGCCACCAAGTCCTTAACGCGTTTATCGATCTCTTTTATTTCTTTATCTGTAGCGTATTTCTTTTCCTTAATAATATCACGAACCTTGGTAATTGGATCCAGCTTCTGATATTCTGCAACTTCATCTTTGGTACGGTACTTCTGAGCATCACTCATTGAGTGTCCTCTGTAACGGTATGTTTTCAATTCCAGGAAAGTTGGCCCTTCTCCCTTTCTCGCTCTGGTGATCGCTTCATCAAAAGCTTCAGCAACTTTCACAGGATCCATGGCATCTACAGGACCACAAGGCATCTCATATCCATTACCAAGTTTCCATATCTCTGTATCTTTAGAAGTACGCGCAACAGAAGTTCCCATTGCATAACCGTTATTCTCTACACAGAATACAACCGGTAGGTTCCAGTTTACAGCCATATTAAGAGTCTCATGAAGTGAACCCTGTCTTACGGCACCATCTCCCATAAAGGTTAAGGTAACATTATCTCTTTTATGATATTTATCGGCGAAGGCAAGCCCGGCTCCCAGAGGAATCTGCCCCCCTACGATACCATGACCGCCATAAAACCTGTGTTCTTTTGCAAAAATATGCATAGAACCTCCAAGCCCCATGGAAGTACCAGTTTTCTTCCCATAAAGCTCTGCCATTACTTTCTTAGGATCCACGCCCATCCCAATTGGCTGCACGTGATTACGGTATGCAGTGATCATACGATCCTTTTCCAGGTCCATCGCATGAAGTGCTCCGGCTAAAATGGCTTCCTGCCCGTTATATAAATGTAAAAATCCTCTAACTTTCTGTTGAATATAAACCTGCGCAAGTTTATCTTCGAATTTGCGCCAAAACAACATATCCTCGTACCACTTTAAGTATGTGGCTTTTGTAATTTTCTTCATCTAAAATTTATATTTATAAGGCCAGACAGATTGGTTTTGCCAAGCGGATAACAAAAATACTATTTTCGTTAAGAAACGAAAACAGTTTTATTGCAAAAAATAACGAAAACCTTATAGGCAGGTACTATCGAAAACTAACGGAAGAAGATCCTTCACAGAATCTGCTTTTACCACCTTACCAGTTTCTCCCATGAAGTACAACTCTATAGCCTCATCCTGTTTCACTTCATACTCTACCAAAGCCTGTCTGCAAGCCCCACACGGAGGTACTGGAGACACAACTTTATGCCTAAGTGATTTAGCCGAGATAGCAATCTTTAGAATACGGGTATTGGGAAATTTTGCCCCTGCATAATAAACCGCTGTACGTTCAGCACAAAGACCGGAAGGATACGAGGCATTCTCCTGATTACTTCCTACTACAGTTTCATCATTTTCAAGATATATTGCTGCTCCTACTTTAAAGTTAGAATAGGGGGCATAAGCAGCATCTCTAACCTCAATGGCTTTTTCCATCAAATTTTGAACATCCTGAGGAACTTCCTCTATAGATTCATAAACTTCCAAACGGGAAGTAATTGTAAGTGGCTTCATATAAAATTATTGGGCAGGCAAGATAATAGAAACCTGAGCGGTTTCAATTATTAAACAGAAAGTTTTAAGAATAGAAAATTAATTGGTGAAGCTATCTCCAAAGTTAAAGCTGAGTCCAAAACGAAGTGTTCCTTCCAGAGGACTTGGCACAGATGAAGTTGAGAACAGGTATGAGGCATCAATTATTACAGACTCATATGCAAATCCTGCACCCAAAGAAAAGAACCTCCTGAATCCCTTTTCTTCACTTTCATTGAAATATCCAGCTCTCAGGGCGAACTTTTCGCGATACCAGTATTCTCCTCCAATAGCAATGGTTAGCTCTTTTAGCTCTTCAGAAAATCCGTCGGGCGCATCGCCAAAAGATTTAAATACACCTTCTATAGAACCAATTTGGTTATATTCTTCATCATCTTCACCATCTATATCACCATCTCCATCAAAATCCTGAGGAGTAGGAACTAATAATTTATTGATTTCAAGATATGTTCCCAGTCGGTTATCTGCATCAAATATAAAATCGAAACCTGCACCCAGCTTTAGATTTGTTGGTATGAAATTCTCCTGCCCCGCATCGTCATATTTCATTTTAGGACCTATATTGGCGATATTTGCACCTAATCTCCATCTGGCATCAAAACCACTAAAAGTTAATTGCTCACCTTCATAATAAGCTGCAACATCTACCCCAAAGGTAGAAGCTGCCCCTAAATCTTCGCTGTCCTGCAAACCAAGATCAGACCTTAAATATCTTCCGGCAACGGCCATGGAGAAAGTCTCACTTAGCTTTAGAGCATAAGAGAGATCAAAAGTTAGTTCATTTGGATTTACCAATAATGGCACCTCTTCAAAACTACCCCGGGTTTCAATAGAACCAAGGCTAAAATATCTTAAGCTTCCCGCTACTGCACTACGATCGTTCAATTTATGAGCATAGTTAAGACTCCCAAGAAAAATATCATTAACGATTTCGCTTAAATATGGAGTATAGGTAACTGCTACTCCATTTTCACTTGTGGCAAACGCATATTTTGCAGGATTCCATTGCTGAGAAAAAACATCGGGTGATGTAGCGACCCCCTGGTCACCCATCCCCGCAGCCCTTGCATCTGCAGCTACTAATAAAAAAGGAACCGCGGTGGTTATTACCCTATCCCTGTCGTTCTGTGCGAACATTGAAAAATCGGCAAACAGAATTGCCATTATCAGAAAGAATGTAAATTTTTTCATTGTAGTAGTTAATGATAAACAAATATATAGTAATATTCCTCTTAAGAAAGAACCCCAGGTTATAAAAAGGGGTTTCTTAAGCCGAAAATCAAAAATTCAGGTTGATAAAAATGATAGGGGTAATGAATATAACTCTAAAATTTTGAATTTATTGCAGTCATCTCAAAAGATGACTGAGAAATCAATTAAAACACATACTTTTCACAACTATTTCTGTTTTTTAACGTTTGACTCTATTAAAACTTTTCAGGATATAAAAGCCTAAAAATAAACCAGATATAAAACTAACATAGGTTATAGCATATCAGAGAGTTATAGGTATTTTCAGACTTTCAGAATAAATAAAATAATCTTGTACATTTATCGTTAATTAGTATATTGCAAAGCCTAAATTTCTATCATAAAGAAGGAAATAATATGAAATTGAATGTAGCTTTAAAAGGCGTTATTGCTGTAGTTTGCGGCCTTAGTTTACTTAGTTGTAACAAATCTAATAATTACAAAAATACGTCCAGAGCAACCGGTTGGGATATAAATTCTGATGAAGGGGGATTCCAATACAACACAGATTATAAAGAACAGGAAGCCGCACCGGGTCTTGTTTTTGTAGAAGGAGGAACCTATACAATGGGACGCGTACAGGACGACCCTATGCACGACTGGAACAATACTCCTACACAACAGCATGTGCAGTCTTTTTATATGGACGAAACGGAAGTAACCAACAAGATGTACCTGGAATACCTTGACTGGTTAAGAAAAGTTTTTCCTCCCAGCGAAGAAAATTATAAGAACATCTATAACGGAGCCCTTCCAGACACCCTTGTTTGGAGAAACAGGCTTGGCTATAATGAAACCATGGTTACTAACTATCTACGCCACCCGGCATATGCAGAATATCCTGTAGTAGGTGTTAGCTGGATACAGGCAGTGGAATTCAGTAAATGGAGAACAGACCGTGTAAACGAAAGCAAACTTGAAAAAGAAGGATTTATAAAAGAAGGAGCCAGGTATGCTGATGTTAATGCATCTTCTACTTTTAATACAGACACGTATATTCATACACCCAGCAAGGCTTATGGGGGAAATACTGAAATAAGTCAGGGTGGTAAAGAATCTCAGGACCGTCTTGAAGATACTAATGAGGC
>JAHELO010000080.1 GCA_024644145.1 Christiangramia sp. | reverse complement strand
CTCCTCACGAAGTTCCAGAACCGTATACATTAATCGTTCTGGCAGCCATTATAATTATCAAAGAGATCTTTTATAGATTCATTTCCAGGAAAAGCGATGAAATAGAAAGTACCGTACTTAAAGCAGATGCCTGGCATCACCGCAGTGATGCCATAACCTCCTTAATGGCCTTTATTGGCATCTCTGTCGCATTAATTTTGGGAAAGGGATTCGAGAATGCAGATGACTGGGCCGCTCTCTTAGCTTCCGGTTTTATACTTTTTAATGCCTATCGCATACTAAGACCAGCACTTGGAGAAGTTATGGACGAACATCGTTACGAAACTATGGAAGCTCAGATTCGCGATATCGCTCATGCTGATGCACAGGTTATAGAGACCGAAAAGTGTTACGTTAGAAAAACAGGAATGACCTATCACGTAGATCTCCATATAGCTGTAGATGCGGAGATCAGCGTAAAAAGTGGTCATGAAATCGCTCATAGAGTAAAAGACGCCATATTAAAAAACATTCCCCAGGTAGCAGATGTACTAATTCATGTAGAGCCAGACGATGAGCTTTAAGTGATGAAGATCTCTAAGAAAATTTTCAAAATTATTAAGAAAGATTTAGCACAAAGCCAGCCCACAAGGCTTTGATATAGATTGGTTTAAACGTAACTTAAATGCTTAGAATTAACCAAAAAAATTGTGTTATGTCGATGATTAATGAAAACGAATTCAAGAAGTTAGCTACCTACAAAAATCAAAACTGCGTTTCTATTTTTATCCCTACGCAAAGAGCAGGAAAAGAAGTGCTGGAAGGTAAGAGTAAAAAACACCTCCATTCTGAATGGACCCAGGTGAAAAAAGACCTTAAGGAGAATAATACTTCTGAAGCCGATATTGAAAAAATAGATAAACCTATACAGGAGCTAATAGATAACCGAGATTTCTGGAGGCACCAGTCAGACGGTCTGGCGATCTATGCTTCGCCAGATTTTTTTGAATACTATACCCTGCCTGTAAATTTTGAGGCTTATCATTACATTAATGAAGAATTCTATGTTAAGCCTCTAGTGGAAGCAATGACCGGAGATTCCAGATTTCATATACTCTCCATCCAAATCGAAGATGTAAAATTATACGAAGCTTCAAGGTATAGTATTACACCTGTAGATATAGAGGATCTCGCGCCTTCCCGCCTGGAGGAGCGTGTTGGTTTTGACTACAAAGAAAAGGCACTTCAATTCAGAACCCAGGGTGAAGGTGGAGATAAAACTCAATTTCATGGGCATGGCGGAAGTGAACGCGATGAGAAGACAGAGATTAAACAGTTTTTTAAAGCTGTAGATCAGGGCATCAGGGAGTATTTGAATAAGGAGAAACTTCCATTAGTGGTGTTTTGCCAGGACTATTTGTTTCCTATTTATAAAGAGGCGAATACCTATAACCATTTATTCGAAAAGGTAATCCATGGAAATCCTAACGATACAGATCTGCTGGGAGTGCATCAAAGGGCACTTGAAATTTTTGAACCTTATCTTAATGAAAATCGGGATAAGAAAATTGAGAAATACAAAGATCTTAGCAGTACAGAGAATACCACTTCTGCAATTAGTGATATAATTCCTGCCGTTTATCAGGGAAAAGTGGATACTCTTTTTATAGAAAAACAAAGTGAGGTTTGGGGTAATTATATCGAGGATGAGATGAAAGTGGAATTCAGCGAAAATTACCAGAACGGGAATATTTCACTTCTAAACCTGGCTGCCCGGAAAACTGTAGAAATGGGCGGAAAAGTATACCTGGTAGAACATGATTCCATGCCTCAGCAAAAATCTGTAATGAATGCTTTGTTGAGATTTTAAAATCAGAAGGCCTGCAATACTACTTGCAGGCCTCTTTTAACTACATTTTAATACCTGTCGTTTCCAGCTTGAATTTTTAATCTTAACTTTAGGCGACCAAAAATAAAATGAATGGAAACTAATTTGGCCGTCCTTATAGACGGTGATAATATACCCTCAGCTCACGTTAAGGAGATGATGGAAGAAATTGCCAAATACGGCAACCCTACTATAAAAAGAATTTACGGAGACTGGACCAAACCTCACCTGAACAAATGGAAGAATGTACTCCTGGAAAATGCCATACATCCCATACAGCAATATGGATATACCCAGGGTAAAAATGCGACAGACTCTGCCATGATCATTGATGCTATGGATATTCTCTATTCCAATAAGGTAGATGGTTTCTGCCTGGTATCCAGTGATTCAGATTTTACACGATTAGCCACCAGGTTGCGGGAAGCGAGCATGAAAGTGATTGGAATTGGCGAAAAGAAAACTCCCGATCCTTTTATTGTAGCCTGTGATAAGTTTATCTATATAGAGATCCTTAAAAATAATTCTAAGGAATCTACCAGCGATAAAACCAAAGAAAAGGACAGTCGTAAACAGAATGTAGATAAGATCACTCCAAAGGTGGTTAGACTTATCTCTCATACGATCTCTGATGTGGCCGATGAAGATGGATGGGCGTTCTTAGGGGACGTAGGTAGTCTGCTTCAAAAAAAGCAACCGAATTTCGATTCTAGGAATTATGGTTTTCAAAAGCTTACCCCAATGATCAATTCTATAGATAAATTCGAAATTGAATCCAGGGAAAATGCTAATTCTAAGTTCAAACTTATTTACGTTAGAAATAAATAAAGCCTGATGAGGAATATAAAAAAACTTCATCAGGCAGAATACAGGCCGGTTGGTGATCTGGAGACCTGGTCTCCTCTCCCCTCCCGTGAGCTTCAGATGATAGACCCTTTTATATTTTTAAATCATCATGGCCCGCAGGTATACCCGCCGAATAACAATGGCCTTCCTTTTGGACCTCATCCGCACCGGGGTATGGAGACCGTTACCTTTATAATCGATGGAGATATTGCACATCAGGATAATAATGACCATTCCAGTGTAATTAATTCCGGAGGTGTACAGTGGATGACGGCCGGTCGTGGCCTTTTGCATTCTGAAGTATCTTCAGCTGATTTTAAAACAAAGGGCGGACGACTGGAAATATTACAGTTATGGGTAAATCTACCCAAACGACTAAAAATGATGACTCCTGCATATAAAGGGCTACAGGAAGACCAGATATCTGTTTGGGAAAATGAAAGTAAAACTATACGGGCGCAGGTAGTTTCAGGAAGTTTCAAAGGAATTCGAGGTGCCTTTGATACTCCCACATCAGTGAATCTAGCGCTAGTTCATTTCAGACAAGATTCCCAAGTGAATCTGGAAATCCCGAAGGCCGATAATATTTTCTTTTATGTGATTAAAGGTACACTAGAAGTTAATCACATAGAAGTCCCTGCATTTCACCTGGCTGAATTCTCTAAAAATAGCGAGCTTCTTCAAATATTATCCAGGGAAGATAGTATTCTCTTGCTAGGCCATGCAAAGCCATTTGAAGAAAAAGTTGTCTTTGGCGGCCCTTTTGTGATGAATTCTGAAGAAGAAATAAAACAGGCTTATGAGGATTATAAGACTGGTAAAATGGGAACCTGGGAATAATCTTTTAATTGAATAAACCTCCGGTATAGAAATACTCCACCCACAGCTACACAACAATACCGCAGCAGGTTCCTATCAGTCTAATGTCTTTCCTCCAGCACCTTTGCTATGTCCTTCAACCCAAATCCTTTTGCTTTTAGCAGAATAAGGTAATGGAACAGTAGATCTGCACTTTCATTAAGGAAAAGTTCATCATTATTATCTTTAGCTTCTATAACGGTCTCTACCGCCTCTTCTCCGACTTTCTGAGCAATCTTATTGATTCCGGCATCAAATAGGGAAACCACATAACTGTTATCGTTTTCTTTTCTGAGTTCAGGCGCTGTGGCACTTAATTTCTGACGGTTTTCAATAATCCCTTCCAGAGCCGTAAGAAAACCGAAGTCAGCTGAATTCTCATCAGCCCAGCAGGTGTCTGTTCCTTTATGACAAACAGGGCCATATGGATTTACTTCTACTAAAAGAGTATCATTATCACAGTCCAGTTTAATGCTCACCAGATTTAGAAAATTACCGCTTTCTTCTCCTTTGGTCCATAGCCTCTGCTTAGACCGGCTGTAAAAAGTGACTTTTCCGGTTTCATTGGTCTTGAGATATGCTTCTTCATTCATATACCCAAGCATTAAGACCTTTCTTGTTGAGGCGTCCTGTATTACGGCAGGTACAAGGCCATCGCCGTTTTTATTAAAATCTATATCCATATATATTATAATCTTACCGGTATACCGGCCGTTCTTAATCTTTCTTTCAGTTCCCTGATTTCGATCTCCTTAAAATGAAATACGCTGGCTGCCAAGGCAGCATCTGCTTTTCCTTCTATAAAAGTATCCTGAAAATGCTGAATTTTGCCCGCTCCACCCGAGGCTATTATAGGAATATTTAATTCTGTAGATAATTTTGCCAGTGCTTCATTGGCAAAACCATTCTTTGTCCCGTCATGATCCATCGAGGTAAAAAGGATCTCTCCAGCCCCGCGCCTTTCAACTTCTTTCGCCCAGTCAAAAAGGTCAAGATCGGTGGGTACTTTCCCTCCTACCAGATGTACTTTCCAGGAACCGTTTATATTTTTTGCATCTATTGCCACAACGATACACTGACTCCCAAACTTATCTGACAACTGATTGATAAGTTCCGGATTTTTCACAGCAGAAGAGTTGATAGATACTTTATCTGCACCATTCTTCAAGAGGAGGTCCACATCTTCTACTGAAGAAATTCCTCCGCCTACGGTAAAGGGAATATTTAACTGCTCAGCGACATTTAAAACCAGTTGGGCCAGCGTCTTCCTTTTCTCCTCTGTCGCCGAAATATCTAAAAAAACGAGCTCATCTGCCCCCTTCTCTGCATATGCTGCTGCAAGTTCCACAGGGTCTCCCGCATCACGCAGGTCCACGAAATTAACGCCCTTTACCGTACGGCCGTTTTTTATATCAAGACAGGGTATAATTCTTTTAGTTAACATCCTTTTTAAAAAGTTTGATTTAATTAATTAGAATCCGGTTCCGAAGGTTTAAATGTTTTCCAGTATGTATTTCTCCAGTTGCTTAAGGCTAATTCTATTCTCATAAATCGCCTTGCCTATGATCACTCCTTCACAACCCAATTCCTTAAGTTTGGGTAATTCATCAAATTCAGATATTCCGCCGGAAGCGATAAGACCAATATCTTTAGTCTCATCAAGGATCTCCTCATATAATTCGAAAGAGGGACCGGCAAGCATCCCGTCTTTTGAAATATCTGTGCATATTACGTATTTTATGCCCTTCTGCCAGTATTCCTTAATAAATGGAATCACCTCAAGATTTGAGGCTTCCTGCCAACCTGAAATTGCGATTTTTCTATGGTTCGCATCGGCTCCGAGGATAATTTTTTCATTTCCGTACTTTTCAATCCAGCCTTCAAAAATTTCAGGATCTTTTACAGCAATACTGCCACCTGTGATCTGCCGGGCTCCACAATCAAAAGCGATCTGCAGGTCCTTATCAGTCTTCAAACCACCTCCGAAATCTATTTTAAGTCCTGTTCTGGAAGCTATTCTTTCCAGGATCCTGTGATTTACAATATGACTGGATTTAGCTCCATCCAAATCTACAAGATGCAGGTATTGTATTCCGTGATCTTCGAAAGATTTAGCTACTTCTAAAGGATCTTCATTATATATCTTCTTTGTATTATAATCGCCTTTTGATAACCTGACGCATTTACCTTCAATAATATCTATAGCTGGAATAATTCTCATTTGGTATTAAAATTTCGGTTGGATATAAAGTTATTTTAAAGGTTCAGAAAATTCTTTAGAATTCGCTCTCCCGTTTTGCTGCTTTTTTCGGGGTGAAACTGTACCCCGTAAAAATTATTACGGTGCAGAGCAGTGGAATATTTAACTCCATATTCCGTTCTTGCTACCTCATCTTCACATTCAGGCACATAATAGCTATGCACGAGATAAACATATTCGTTCTCAATTACACCATTAAAAAGCGGCGATTCCAAATTGGAGATCGTATTCCATCCTATTTGAGGAACCTTTACATCGAACCTGAATCTTTTTACTTCTGCATCAAATATTCCCAACCCATGCGTATCCCCTTCTTCAGAATAATTACACATTAACTGCATCCCCAGGCAAATCCCAAGCACTGGCTGCGATAGCTCCGGTATAATAGTGTCAAGCCCGGTAGCCCTAAGCATTTTCATAGCACTTCCCGCTTCACCCACTCCGGGAAAGATCACTTTATCTGCATTTTTTATTTCAGATGCATTACTGCTTAAACGAGCTTCAAAGCCAAGTCTTTCAATGGCAAACCTGATACTCTGTATATTACCTGCGCCGTAGTCTATAATTACGATTTTCATTAAAGCATTCCTTTAGTGGATGGGAGAATCATTTTTTCTGTATCTCGCTTTACTGCCATTTTAATCGCTTTTGCAAAGGCTTTATAAATGGCTTCGATTTTGTGATGTTCATTGGTGCCTTCAGCCTTAATATTAAGGTTGGCCTTTGCTCCATCTGTAAAGGATTTAAAAAAATGGTAGAACATTTCTGTAGGCATCTTTCCTATCATCTCTCTACGGAAATCAGCTTCCCAAACCAGCCAGTTCCTACCACCAAAATCTATTGCTACCTGAGCAAGACAGTCATCCATAGGCAAACAAAATCCATAGCGTTCTATCCCAAGTTTATTCCCTAGGGCCTGATTAAAAACTTCACCCAGGGCAATGGCCGTATCTTCAATGGTATGATGTTCGTCTACCTCTAAATCGCCTTTTACCTTAATTTTAAGGTCCATCTGGCCATGCCGGGCCAATTGATCTAACATATGATCAAAAAAGTCTATACCCGTGCTTATTTCGCTTTTACCGGTACCATCCAGATTAAGATCTATCTGTATAATAGTTTCGTTCGTCTTTCTTTCAATTGAAGCAGTTCTATCCTGTAATTTTAAAAACTCATAAATTTCTTTCCAGGACTTAGTTTTCAGGGAAATATGCTTTTCAACCTCAGCTTTGTTATTTTTCACTTCTTCCTCGGCCAGATCCTCGTGATTATCAATAAAAATCCCATTCCCACCGAAATTCAGGGCAAATTCCATATCAGTAAGTCGGTCACCAATCATAAAAGAATTTTTAAGATCATAATCTGGATTCTTCAGGTATTTATCTTCCAGCA
>JAHELO010000079.1 GCA_024644145.1 Christiangramia sp. | reverse complement strand
TCAATCATTGGCTCATGCGCTGCAATCACTGCACTATTACCGCTAAGGGGCATTTGTCCGGACATTTTAAACATGACATCTTCACTAAAGAAGGAGCCAAAGGTTTCCAGATCTTTATCTTCAATGGACTTTTGCATCATTTCAGAATTTTTTTCGATCTGTGCCCGGGTAGATGATGTATTCTGAGCCATACTGGTATAGCCTACGGAACATGCCGCAAAAAACAGCAAAATTACTTTTCTCATGGTTTAATTATTTAAATTGAATTGTTCCTTTTAACAGGAATAACTATGAATAGCAGGGATCCGGTAATTCAGATTATTCATAGATCCAATGAAGATACAAAAAAATTTAAATTTAAAAACCTGTACTACAGCAATGTAGACTTAATCAAGGGTGTCCAGAATGGCATCAATATCCCCTTTGGTAGTATCTGGATTTATAAAACAAAATCTTATAACGCTTTCACCTTTCCACAATGACGGTGTAACCAGAGCAAATCCTGAATTATGATTTTTATAGGTCCAGTCCCGGTAATCTTCAAAAGTCCATCC
The DNA here is from genome assembly GCA_024644145.1 of Christiangramia sp. Lineage (GTDB taxonomy): Bacteria > Bacteroidota > Bacteroidia > Flavobacteriales > Flavobacteriaceae > Christiangramia. The sequence continues at coordinate 6,695 of JAHELO010000079.1, read as the reverse complement.
TTTCCTTTTAAACAGCACTACAGATAAACTTGCCGGTCTTATTAACTCCAGGTTTTCTTTTTCTTTCACCTTATCTGCAGCAATTTTGGCAAGTTTAATCCCGCGCTCGATAGCTTTCCTGTATTTATTAGTACCATGCATAGCTAGAGAAAACCAAAGTGGCATTCCGCGCAGCCTACGTGTGAGCTGTATCTGGTAATCTGCGGGATTAAAGCCCTGGGCTCCTTCATCTTTAAAAATTTCCAGGTATGCGCCTTTCTGAGAATGTGCTTTCCTGGCAAGTTCAAGATCTTTATAGATCACCGCACCACAATCGTAAGGAGAAAAAAGCCATTTATGAGGATCTATTGTAATACTATCTGCTTTTTCAATCCCATTGAACAAATGTCTTACAGATTTAGCGGCTAATGCTCCACCGCCATAGGCACAGTCTACGTGAAACCAGATCTTTTCGTTCTCACATACCCCGGCGATACCCCTAAGATCATCAATAATTCCGGCATTGGTGGTTCCACCGGTGGCAACCACTGCAAAAACACGATTACGATCACTTTCACTTAATTCCCTTAAAGCAGATCTTAATTGATCTCCCGAGAGAAATTCATCTTCTGAGTTGACCAGATGTACATCTGCATCCATAACCTTAGCCATGGATTTTATGGAGCTGTGTGCTCCGGTGGAAGTGATCAACAAAGCACGTGTATGATCGTTCCCGGGGTGCTGCTCCCGCCACTCCTGTCTTGCTGTTACCAGCGCCGAAAGATTAGCGGCCGTACCCCCACTGGTAAAAACTCCGAAGGCGCCTTCAGGGAGCCCGGTTAAAGAAACTAACCATTTCATAGCCTGATTTTCGCAAAATATTCCACCTGCTCCTTCCATCCAGTAAGCACCATGAATACTGGAAGCTGAAGTTACAAGATCGAACATAATAGCTGCACGCGTTGGTGCGGCCGGAACAAAGGCCAGGTGTCGAGGGTGGTCTATGGGCACTGTTGCTTTAACCAGCACATCCCGGAATAACTGAAAGGCATTTTCTCCGCCTATACCTTCCGGGGTAATGGTTTCTCCCACGATCCTTAAAAGTTCCTCTTCTTTTTTAGGTGAACCCAGATCTGGAGTCACATTAGAAATACGATCTATGGCATATTTCATGACATCGAGGGTCATTTCTACCAGCTCGATATCTATAGTATGCATTTTGCTATTTTTCAAATATCAGGATTTTAAAATTGGCATCCAGAGGATCTAATTCTTCAATTAATTTATTGATCAACTCCTCACCGTATTCTACATAAAATTCAGAAAAATTTGTTTGCCTTTCCTGCAAGCTGCGATTCGGGAAGAGATCATTCTGTAACTTTGCAATCCTTTCCACCTCATCTTTTAGTTTTCTTTTCTGTGCTTTTAATAATCTTTTCTCAAGATTTTCCAGACCTTTCAATTGTTTTACCTCCTGTGCTTTTACAGCTCCCAGAAATGATTCATCAGTCTGTTTCGCAAGATCATACATAGACTGAAACTGCTGTACCAGAAGCTCCTTTTGAGGAGTAAAATCTATGTCTATATTGGAGATCTTGCGTACTTTCCTGTTAATTAGTTCATGCTGCTTAAGGAAAAGTTCGGGCAGCGAAATATCCAGTCTTTTACGTTTATCATTCTGTTTCGCAGTTTGCAGTAATGCCGAGTTCCGAAGCAATAGCATTGGAAAAGCAATTTTTTCAGCTTCAAAGTACGATTTGAGTTCCAGCCAGTAAGCCAGCTCTCCTCCCCCGCCTATATAGCAAAGATTAGGCAATAAGACTTCCTGGTAGAGTGGTCTCATCATCACATTAGGACTGAAACGCTCGGGATGATCATTTAATTCCTGTAGTATTTCCTCCCGGCTCCAGCTGATCTCAGTCTCATGAACAAAATATTTTCCTTCACGCTCAATGATTCGTTCCCGAATATCTTCATTGAGGTAGAAAAGATTTATTTCCCTTGGATTCACCTGGACATTATATTCCAGGAAATTTATCCCTTCAACAGTACTGGAAGTATTTTTAAACGATACCTGATTAATAAGTTCATTTTTCGCGTAAGGAATAAAATGTTTTTTCAACCTGCTATCTCCAGCCGCAAGGATTACCAATCCAAGTTTTCCAAATATCTCATTGGCTATATACCTGGTAGCATCGGTAAGATTAGTATGCTCAAGATATGCCTTCTTAAAAAGGGATTTCAGATTTTCAGCGTTTTCTCCACCTCCTATTTCGGCAGCAAAAAGTTTAAAAACCTCATCAAGACCTTCGGTACAAAGCCCGCCAACGGCAGTTTTCCCCGCTCTTTTATCTCTGCTGTTCCATTTAAATTTTTTTCCGTGAAGGTTAAAAAAATTGATCTCTTCAAAATCATGATCTTCAGTAGCCATCCAGTAAATAGGAACAAAGTTATTTTGCGGATGTTTTTCCTTTAGTTTTCGTGTAAGATTGATGGTAGAAACAATCTTATAAAGAAAATACAATGGCCCGGTAAAAAGGTTTAGCTGATGTCCCGTCACCACGGTAAAAGTATTTTCACTGTTCAAAGCTTCAATATTCTCCCGGGTTTTATCTGAAACCTTTAATTTGGAATACTGATCATGAAGCACCTCTGTAAGATCTTTACGGATACGGTGATCATAATTCGCTTTTTTTTCTGTGATCTGACCCTCAAAATTTTCAATATGTGGAAAGCGATTATAAAATGGATCTAATTCTTTCTTTTCAGAGAGATAATCAAGAATTAAAGGTGTGAAATAATTGGTTTCGGGATACGAAATACAATCGGTTGGCATAGATTTCAATTGTGTTTGCAAAGATATCGAAGATAGGGATTTTATTCTCTAAATTTTAGTTAATTCAAGGCTAGATGCTATCTTTACTCGGCTTATTCGAAATTAATAAACTTAATGAAAAATCTTTTTTGTCTTGTTGCCTGCCTTCTTTTAAGTCTTCACTTAATTACCGCCCAGGAACTTAAAAGCCCTTCAGAATTTCTGGGTTATAATATTGGAGATCAGTTTTCCCGGCACGCAGATGTGGTAAATTATTTTAATCATGTTGCTGAAAATTCAGCCATGGTCAATTACCACACCTATGGTAAGACCAATGAACGCAGACCTTTGACCTATGCGGTTATCAGCTCTCCTGATAATATGCAGAGGCTGGAAAGCATTAGATCGTCTCATTTATCTAGTGCAGGATTTGGAGATGCGGCTAAGGCAAACGATTTAGCGATAGTCTGGTTAAGTTATAATGTACATGGCAATGAAGCATCGAGTACCGAAGCCTCAATGAAGACCCTTTATAATCTTATTACTGAGAATAAGCAGTGGCTGGAAAATACTGTTGTTATTATTGATCCCTGTGTTAATCCAGATGGTAGAGACCGATATGCTAACTGGTATAACCAGGAAAAAACAGAGCCATATAATATATTTCAGGAGGCCGCAGAGCATCATGAACCCTGGCCGGGCGGCAGACCAAACCATTACCTGTTTGACCTTAACCGTGACTGGGCCTGGGCTACACAAATAGAAACAAAAGAAAGATTAAAAGTATATAATCAATGGTTACCCCATATACATGTAGATTTTCATGAACAGGGAATCAATGACCCTTATTACTTTGCTCCCGCAGCAGAACCTTTTCACGAGATCATCTCTCCATTTCAGCGTGATTTTCAAACCAGAATAGGTAAAAATCATGCTAAATATTTTGATAAGGAAGGGTGGCTTTATTTCACCGGGGAACGTTTTGACCTTTTATATCCAAGTTATGGAGACACCTATCCCACTTATATGGGTGCCATCGGTATGACCTATGAGCAGGCAGGACATGGTCGTGCTGGCCTTGGGATAAAGACAGATGAAGGTTATATTTTAACTCTTAAAGATCGGGTGCTTCATCACCATACCACAGGACTTTCTACCATAGAAATGGCTTCTAAGAATGCTTCAGAATTAAATAAGGAATTCCAGGATTATTTCAAACAGGACGATCATCAGTATAACAGCTATGGTTTAAAAGGCAATGCAGACAGATTAAAAACTTTAAAGGAACTTCTGGACATTCATGAGATCAAATATACCCACGCCAGGCCAGGAAAGGCAAAAGGATATAATTACAGCTCTGGTAAAGAAGCCGAATTTCAGGTAGATGAACACACTCTTGTGGTTTCTACCAACCAGCCTAAGGGAAAAATGGTAAAGGTGCTTTTTGAACCCAGAACTGCGTTAAAAGATTCGCTTACTTATGATATTACTGCCTGGAGCATACCATATGCTTACGGACTTGACGCAGTTGCCAGCAAAAAATTACTCCCGGGCGCTCCCAATAAAACTGAACCTTTTAGTTTAAACCAGAAAAATCCAAATGCTGCAGGATATATATCTAAATGGAATAGCATGCAGGATGCCCGTTTTCTGGCAGACCTTTTAAAAAATGGAATCAAAGTGCGCTTTAGTGAAGTAGCATTTGAGAGCAACGGACAAAAATTTGAACCCGGCAGTTTGATCATCACTAAAAGTGACAACAAGGAAATGGCAGATTTTCATTCCAGAGTGGTAGAAATCGGGAATGTTCACCAAAGGAAACTTTTGCCTGCCGAAACCAGTTTTGCCGGTAAAGGACCAGATTTTGGATCCTCCCAGATCAATATCATTAATGAGCAAAGAGTAGCGGTTTTAAAAGGCAATGAGGTGTCTTCACTAAATTTCGGAGAGATCTGGTATTTCTTTGAACAGGAGCTGCATTATCCCATGACTCCCATCAACACCGAATATTTTAACAGGGTAGATCTTCATGATTTTAATGTTCTGATAATCCCGGAAGGCTGGTATAAAGACTTCCTGAATGAAAAAACGCTTGCGAAGATTACAGATTGGGTGAAATCTGGCGGTAAAATAATCGTAATAGGCAATGCAATTGAAGCCTTTAAAGACAGCAAGGAATATGGAGTTAAGGAAAATAAAATTAAGAAAGATACTACTGAGGTAAAAGCGAATCTTATTCCCTACGCACAACGAGAACGGGAGAGTATTAAGAATTTGATCACCGGAAGTATAATTAAAACCAGGCTGGATAAAACACATCCTTTAGCCTTCGGTTATGGAAAAGATTATTTTACTCTAAAATTAAGCAGTAACAGCTACTCACTGCTTAATGACGGCTACAATGTTGCTTATATCGCAGAACCGGAAGTGGTTTCCGGTTTTGCCGGCAGCGAGGCGATTAAAAACTTAAAAAATTCACTGGTCTATGGTGAAGTACCTATGGGGAAAGGAAGTGTGACCTATTTAATAGATAATCCTCTTTTCCGTGCATTTTGGGAAAACGGTAAGCTCTTCTTCGTAAATTCCTTGTTTTTCACCAATAATACTGGCTTCGACTACTAACAACACAACAACTTATGGCAAACATTAAATCATACTTCATATTCTTTATATTCTTAAGTGCTCAGGTAATTTTCTCACAGGAAAAACCGACCAGATTCGCTGTAGATTTTGAAACTTTCGAACTTGAAAACGGATTGAAAGTAATACTTCATCAGGACCATTCAGATCCAGTGGTTGCAGTTGCACTGACAGCCCATGTTGGTTCTGCCAGGGAAAAAGAAGGAAGAACCGGCTTTGCGCATCTGTTTGAACACCTGCTTTTTCTTGAATCTGAGAATCTGGGAAAAGGTGGATTGGATAAGTTAAGTGCCAGAATTGGAGGATCTGGAGCGAATGGCTCTACCAACCGGGATCGCACAAATTATTTCCAAACCGTCCCGAATGATGCTTTAGAAAAGATGATCTGGGCAGAGGCCGATAAACTTGGGTTTTTCATTAATACTGTTACAGGGCCCGTGCTGGCTAAAGAAAAGCAGGTTGTAAAGAACGAAAAAAGACAGAGTATAGATAATCGTCCCTACGGTCATACAAATTACGTCATAGGCCGTAATCTTTATCCTAAAGACCATCCCTATCACTGGCAGGTGATTGGAAGCCTTGAAGATCTTCAAAACGCAACGCTACAGGATGTTAAGGATTTTTATAATAAATGGTATGTCCCAAATAATGTGATCCTAACCATTTCCGGAGATTTTGAAAAAGAGCAGGCTAAAGAATGGGTTCACAAATATTTTGATGAGATAAAACGCGGACCTGATGTGCAGAAATTAGAAAAAAAACCGGTTACTCTTCAAAAAAGTAAAAGGCTATATCATGAAGATAATTTTGCCAGATTACCTGAATTAACACTCACCTGGCCTTCTGTTTATTCTTATCATGAGGATTCCTTTGCGCTAGAAATTCTAACTACCTACCTTTCTGAAGGCCGGAATGCACCGCTCTATAAAAATCTGGTGGAAAAACATCAGCTAACGGCAGATGTTGACATGTATAATTATACATCTGAACTGGCCGGTGAATTAAGCCTGCAGGTAAGGGCTTACGAAGGCAAAGACCTTGATTCCGTTAAAACTATTATCGATGAAACCCTTGCAGAGTTTGAGAAAAATGGAATTCCGCAAAAAGATCTTAACAGGATAAAAGCTGGATTAGAAACTCGTTTCTATAATTCGATCTCGAGCGTACTGGGTAAAGGTTTTCAGCTGGCCCAATATGAGATTTTTGCCAATGATCCCAATTTCATCAATAAAGAGATAGACAAAATGCTGGCAGTAACTGC
>JAHELO010000078.1 GCA_024644145.1 Christiangramia sp. | reverse complement strand
TACAAGGTTCATCACATCTTCTTCAAGGTTTGCCCCCGTACAGGAGATGATATGAACCTTATCCTGGCGAATCATTTCTGCAAATATCTTACCCAGTTCTGCGGTACTCATGGCACCTGCCAGGGAAACAAGCATTTTAGACCCGTTGTCCAGTTGTTTTTCGTAATCTTTAGCTGCATCTACAAGAGCTGCAGCATTAAAATGTAAATAATATTTCTCTATAAATTGAGAGATTTGTCCTTTACTCATCTTCGTCGTCTTCGTTGTAATTTTGATATTTGAATTTATAGCTCAACATTTTATAGTAGAGTTTTGCCGCCAGGAAATCTGAAGATTTCTCGTCTTTATTCGGGCAAAGCTCTACGATGTCAAAACCTACCACATTCTTTTTCTTGAACATCATTTTAAGGAATTCCAGAGTTTCATACCAGAATAAGCCACCCGGTTCGGGAGTTCCAGTGCTAGGCATGATACTTGGATCAAAAGCATCCAGGTCTATGGTGATAAATACGTTAGGAGTCATTTGTCCTATAGCATCTTCCTGCCAGTCTTCATACAGGTCATGAGCGAAATATACCTGATTCTCATCCATATGCTCATCTTCAGAAATATCCATGGATCTTATCCCAACCTGGATAAGGTTTGTGGTTTTACTCGCTTCATGCAAAGCGCAGGCATGATTGCATTTTGAGCCTTCATATTCAGGCCTGAGATCGGCATGAGCATCAAGTTGAACTACCGTAAGGTCTTCAAAAGACTCGTTAAATGCTCTGATGCTTCCAATAGAAACCGAATGTTCCCCTCCAAAAAGAGTGACAAATTTGTCTTGCTTGATATAATTCTTGGTAGTCTTATATACTGCTTCCACCATTTTTTCCGGAGACGCATCTTCGGTAACCGGTGGGGCAAGGTAAATACCTTTCTTATAAACTTCGGTTCTGGTTTCAATATCGAACAGCTCCATATTCTCTGAGGCGTTCAAAAATGCATCAGGGCCTTTATCGGCGCCTTTTTGCCAGGTACTGGTACCATCATAGGGAACAGGAATCAATACCACCTTTGCTTCGTCTATACGAGCGTATTTATCGGGTATCCCGGCATAATTCTTTTTGCTCATGGCTAATTGAATTGATTAGTTAGTTGATTATTAAAGTTATAAATTTTAATTATTTCTGTCATACCCCAAAATGCTCAACATATCCTCTGAATTTTGCTGCTCACTAAAAAGGCGGGTCTTTATTTCGCCATTTTCGTCCTTATCTATAAGAATATGTTTAGGCTGAGGGATGAGGCAATGTTGCAGGCCACCAAATCCACCAATTGTATCCTGATAGGCTCCCGTATTAAAAAAGCCTATATATAATGGTTTCTCCTTTTTGAACTTAGGGAGATAGATTGCATTGGTATGCTGCTCTGAGTTATAATAATCGTCACTATCGCAGGTTAATCCACCCAGTAAAACCCTTTCGTATTCGTCGTTCCAGCGATTTACGGCCAGCATAACGAATTTCTTGCTGATCGCCCAGGTATCTGGCAGGGTGGTGATGAAAGATGAGTTGATCATATTCCATTTCTCACGGTCGTTTTGCTGTTTCTGGTATAGAACTTCATAAATGGCGCCTCCGCTTTCACCCACGGTAAAACTGCCAAATTCTGTGAATATATTAGGAACATCCACGCCGGCTTCTTCACAGGTAAGCTTTATCTGGTTCACGATCTCATCTACCATATAGGCATAGTCATAATCAAAAGCCAGAGAATTCTTTATTGGAAAACCACCGCCTATATTCAGACTATCAAGAGTAGGGCATATCTTCTTCAGGCTTATATAAACCTTTAAACATTTAACCAGTTCATTCCAGTAATAGGCAGTATCTCGAATCCCGGTATTAATAAAGAAATGCAACATTCTCAGGTCTACCTGGTCATTGTCTTTTATCTGTTTATTGTAGAACGGTACAATATTCTTGTAACCGATCCCAAGTCTTGAGGTATAGAATTCGAATTTAGGTTCTTCTTCAGAAGCAATTCTTATCCCTACTTGGAATTTATCGTTGATCTTTTCTGAAAGCAGGTCCAATTCCTCATAATTATCTATGATAGGCAGGCAGTTTTTATGGCCGCCATTCAATAACCTGCTAATATTTTCAACATATTGATCCCTCTTGAAACCATTACATATTATCCATCTGTCATCGGAGATCTTACCGGCTTTCTTCAATTTTTCAACAATGTTAATGTCGAAGGCAGAAGAGGTTTCTATATGAATATCGTTCTTTAATGCTTCGTTTAAAACATGTTCAAAATGGGAGCTCTTGGTGCAATAACAATAATTGTAGGAGCCCTTATAATCATGCTTTTCTATGGCAGAATTAAACCAGCCTTTTGCACGATTAATATTATTAGAAATTTTAGGGAGATAAGTGAACTTAAGAGGGGCACCATATTTCTGGACCAGTTCCATAAGGTCTATATCATGAAATTTTAGTTGTGCTCCGTCCAGATTAAACTCTTCCTGCGGGAAGTAATATGTTTGGTCAATTAGATCGCTGTACTTGGTATTCAATTTGTTAAATAGATTTAGGGCTAAAAATTAGAGAATAATTTATAGGGTCGAAAGAATCGACTGGTAAATTAATGTTAAGAAAAATTTTCAGGAATTCATTGGTGCCATCGAAAGGCTTTCGAGCACGCAGAACATCAAGGACTGAAATATATTCAGATAAATAAAATATAATTCTGTTCAATTACATAAAATCGAAATGAAGCTGATTATTCCGGCTTCGTTCTTAAAGCGGTAAATGTATTAAAAAAACAGAATGAAAAACCTAAAAAAAATTTTAATGCATTCCAAGGTTAATCACCTCCTGCTCAGTAAGATTTCTGGTTCTTCCGCGAGACAGATCCTTTTTGGTGAGACCACCAAAAACTACACGATCCAGACTTTCCACTTCGTAGCCCATACTTTTGAAAATTCGGGTTACTATATGTTCTTTGATGGAATATAATTCTATCCCAACTTCAGTATGCGGTTTGTCCTCGATAAAGCTAATATTGCTTATTACAACCTTAGAACCTTCAATATATACACCCTTCTTGGCGCTTTCCAGGTCTTCTTTAGACATGTTTTTATTGAGTGTTACCTGGTAGATCTGCCTGATCCCATTTTTAGGTTTGGCCAGTTTTTTGGCGAGCGTACCGTCGTTGGTGAAAAGCAATAAGCCTTTAGCCTGGTTATCCAGCTTTCCTACCGGGCTTACCTTTGCATTGGTAGCTTTAGAAACCAGTTCCATAACGGTGCGGCCTCCTTTTTCAGGATTACCGGTAACAAAGAAACCGGCAGGTTTGTTAAGCAGAATATATTCTGGTTTCTCAGGGTTAAGTCTGCGGCCATCAAAGCGCACATCATCTTCCAGCTTCACACGATACCCCATCTCTGTTACGGTTTTACCATTTACGGTAACATTCCCCGCAGCTATATACATATCGGCATCACGACGTGAGCAAACCCCTGAGTTCGCGATGTATTTATTAAGTCTTATACCTTCAGAATTAGATAAAGGACTTTTCTCCAAAGGTTTCTTTATCGGGGCATTCCCACGTGCAAAAGATTTCTTTCTTTTACCGCCGCCTTGCCTTCCACTGAACTTACCACCTGAAGATCTGTCGTTTCTACTCATCGCTAAATTTTTTGCAAAGATACATTATCCCAAATGAGCAAGCCAAGTATTTGAGAAAAGTTTTAGACTGAGGGGTTTATCTAGAAAACCCGGTTAATTACTTCATCCAGATCTATTAATAAAATGCCAAAAACACCTGTTACGATAATCAACTTCAAAATGTTATGAAGTAAAAGGTATTGCCATTTGGATTTACTAAAATATAACATCAGTAGAAAAATAACTAGAAAAAAGATGGAAGCATAGAAATAATAATCCATAAAGCCTATCTCAAATCGTGTTACTAATAGAATTATGGGGACAATAGCCATTATGGCACAAATAGCAAGACAAAGTTTGCTCCACTTTTCACCATATACTAACGGAATGGTACGATAATTTTGTGCCAGATCTCCCTGCATGTTTTCCAGATCCTTAACAAGTTCACGCATTACTATCATAAGGTACAGGAAGGTGGCGTGAATGAAAATTACCGTTTCAAAGTTTTTGTAATAAACGAAGATCACAAAAAATGGCGTAATGGTTAAGATAGAAGCGACCAGGTTCCCCAGGAACAGAATTTTCTTTAACCTGTGAGAGTATAACCAGATCACAAAAATGTAAATAGAAAAGAAAACCACCGCTCTAAAGGAGACATAACTGGCAAAAAAGATACCTGCAAAATTCAGGATGAAATACACAGATAATTTGGTTCGCTGGCTCACTATACGGTCCAGCATGGTTTTTTTAGGCCGGTTTATAAGGTCCTTTTCACTATCGTAAAAATTATTGATGATGTATCCAGATGCGATGACGCTTGAGGAGGCCAGGATAAGAAAGAATAAATTGGGGTCAAAAAGAACCTGTCTTAAAGGTTTTTCATGGGCCAGAATAAAGGCTGAGGTTAGATACTGTGCAACCACAACTACCAGAATATTATATCCCCTTACTACTGAAAAAAGGCTGAAAATTTTCAATAGCAAGCGCTTATTCGCTGAAGCTGCCATAAACCTATATTAGAAGTTATATACTACTTCTAAATTATAATCTTTAAGGGCTTTTCTTGCTTTATCTATATCTTCTGTGAATCCAAGTATGTAACCACCGCCACCACTACCGCAAAGTTTGAGGTAATAATCGTTAGTTTCAATTCCTTTTTTCCACAATTTGTGGAACTGTGCAGGAATCATTGGTTTGAAATTATCAAGCACAGTATGAGAAAGTTTCTTAACGTTAGAGAATAAAGATTTCACATCACCTTTTAGAAAATCATCCACGCAGGCATCAGTTTGTTTTACGAACTGATCTTTCAGCATTTTTCTGAAAGGCTCCTGCTTCATATTTTCCATAAAAATACTTACCATAGGTGCAGTATCTCCAGTAATTCCGCTATCCAGTAAAAATACTGCTCCGGTACCGTTTTCAGTTTGAGAAGGGATTCCGGCAGGCTCAATATTCTCCTTGGAATTAATTAAAATAGGAATGCTTAAATATGAATTTAAAGGATCGAGTCCTGAAGATTTTCCGTGGAAAAAAGATTCCATTTCTCCAAATATCTTCTTTAGCTTTAATAATTTATCCCTGGTAAGGTTTTCCAGAACCGTGATCTTATCTTTTGCATATTTATCATAAATAGCGGCAACCAGAGCTCCACTACTACCAACCCCGTATCCTTGTGGAATACTTGAGTCAAAATACATGCCTTTAGAGATATCCTTTCTAAGCTCTTCCAGGTCAAATTGAACCAATTCAGGATTGTTCTCCTGAAGTGCTTCAAGATAAGCTGCAAATTTCCTTAAATTCTCATTAGACTTTTTAGCCGGATCATTAAGATCCTTATCAAGCTTTAAAGCCCCATTATAAAAATTATAGGGAATAGATAAACCCTTGGAGTCCTTGATGATTCCATATTCTCCAAAGAGAAGGATTTTCGAATAGAATAGAGGTCCTTTCATAAGTATCTAAGATTCTTTCAGGCGGTAGTGGGCTGAAAACTGATTAAAATTACAATTTTTTTGCGCCATCACCAACACGGTCGCAAATATAATGTCCGTTTTGACAATACACAACTAACTCATTATTAATGAATTCTAAAATTTCATTTTCATGTTTTTCAGGATATAGAATGTGCACATTGGCGCCTGCGTCCAGGGTGAAGCACACCGGAATACCGGTGGATTCCCGGTAGGTCCATATTTTATTGATTATCTGCAGAGTATTAGGTTTCATAAGAATGAAATATGGCTGGCTGCTCATCATCATCGCGTGCAACGTAAGGGCTTCACTTTCCACAATCTTAATGAATGCTGAAGTATCCCCAGATTCAAGTATGGTAATAAGTTTGTCCAGGTTTTCATTCGCCTGTTTAAAACGGTTAGCAGCAAATGGATGACCATGCATAAGATCATGACCTACAGTGCTGCTTACCTGTTTTTCACCTTTATCTACAAGTAGAATCGTGTCTCGGTAGGTTTTAAATATATCATGAACCGCGAAGGGGAAGCTTATTCCATATTCATTGGAAGATCCTTGAATTTTATCGTGTTCCCCCCAAACGACCAATCCGCCATCGATGCTTCTTGACGCACTACCGGAACCCAGTCTGGCCAGAAAGGAAGCTTTGCGACAATAATATTCATCTGTGATTGCCGGGTACAGTTCTTTCTCAAGGTCCATTAAACACAATGCAATTGCACTCATTCCACTGGCAGAGGAAGCGATCCCGCTACTGTGTGGAAACGAATTCTCACTAAAGATCTCAAATTTATAGTCCTTAAGGTAAGGACAGAATTTCTCGATGCGTTGAAAGAATTTCTGGATCTTGGGTTTAAAATCTTCTTTTGCCTTACCCTCAAAATAGAAATCGAATTCGAAATCTTCTGCTTTCTGCTCTTCAGTGCGCCTGGAGTAATTCAGCGTTGTGGTACTATGGCAATTGGTTAGGGTAAAACTAATAGATGGGTTGGCCGGGATCTGGTTTTCCCTTTTGCCCCAGTATTTTACTAAAGCGATATTGCTGGGAGACTGCCAGGCCGCTTTTCCCGAGCTAATATGTTTAGGCTCCTTTTCAGGAATAAAATCCTTATGGGTCATCCTCGAAAATTTTTTGCCAAAGTTAAACTTTTATGACTGGCATAGCCGCTAAAACAAATCAAATTAATTCCTATTTTAGTGAATTAAACCGGCTAATTGTGACTAAAAAACTTTTTATAAGAAGTTCATTTGCAGTGCTCATCTGTCTCATATTTGGTTTTATGGGAGCGGTGGCAACACAAACCGGTTTTGCCGAATGGTATCCTTCTTTAAAAAAACCCTGGTTCCATCTTCAGGAAGATTTGTTTAGTTCTATCTGGATCTTTATGTATCTTCTTATGGGGATAGCAGCCGGGATAGTGTGGAGTAAGGGTTTCTACCATAAATGGGTTAAAACAGCACTCATTCATTTTGGATTCCAGGTTTCTTTAAACGGTTTTTGGTTCCTCCTTTTTTTCGCTTTAGAAATGCCATTCCTGGCCTTGTTGAATCTCGTAGCATTATTCATCGTAATACTATTTACCATTAAATGGTTCAAAATTGTAAACCAGACTGCAGCTTAC
>JAHELO010000077.1 GCA_024644145.1 Christiangramia sp. | reverse complement strand
GGAATCGTTCTCAATTTTGCTTATTGGCACTTCATATACCAGGATCTCCATACTTCCCTTTGGGATCTCTTTTCTTATCCATGAAAAGCTCTTATCCTCTTTCGCATACCGGTAGGCTGAAGGGAATTTCAGGCTTATCCCAAATTTCTCACTCAAGCCATCATCCTTTTTCAGAGATTTACGAATCCTTCTTTGCTTCTCGGTTAACTCAGTCTTTTTCAGTAGATCAACAATTGAATCTGCTTTTTGATTTATAACCTCTATGAGCTCTTCAGAATTGCTTCCCATGATCACTATGCCGGTCTGTGGTCTGGCAAATTCATCCCTTATCAGGTTCATCCCTGGTTTACCATTCTTTTCAACCTTTAAAAAGATCCTGCTATTCCTTACAAAGCCTGTAAAGGTTTCCGGAGGGATCTGGCTCAGGCTGAACAATGGCTCCTCCTGAGGAAGTCCATCAACCGGGGCTGCAAAATTTGTCCTTATGGCCTCCCCTACTTCATTTTTCCATAATTCATTCTCAATGACAACCGTTAACTGATTAATATTTCCTGAAGAATCTGAAAGTATCCGGTCTTCTGTTGTGGACTTTTCGTTCTTACATGAAATGAAAAGAAAAATACTTGTAAGCAGGATCAGGCTGCGTTTCATACTATTGAATTTGATTAATGTTTTAACCTTTAGAAATCTTGATTTTCATCCCAGGTTTTAGACGGCTTGTATTCATATCGTTCCAGGACTTCAAATTCTGTACCGTAACACCCGGGAATTTTTTTGAAATACTCCACAGTGAATCACCTTGCTTTACGGTATAAAACCTGGGATTTGAACTTTTAGTTGCTGAAGTTTTGCTTTTAGAAGAGGCTACAGCCACCGGTTTCCTAGGATATATCGTTAAATACTGTCCTACCCTGAGGTTATTACTTCGCATGTTATTCCAGCGTTTTATGCTGCTTACACCAACTCCGTACTTTTCTGCAATTTTCCCCAAATAATCCCCGCTTCTAACCTTATAGCGAATTCTATCCTCGGTTTTTACGTATTGCGGGAGTTCTTCCTTCTTCTCCGCGATCTGGGTTTCTGCGAATTCATAAATGGCGTTTTCGTTACTTACGAATTTCCCCGTGGCCGGCTTTGGAAGCCTTAAACTGTATTTCTCATCTTCTACGAATGGAATTATGTCCAGTTTATAACTAGGATTGAGAAACTGAAGCATTTCCTTTTCTACACCTGTTACTTTAGAAACCTGATCGAAGGTCAACAGACGCTTTACCTGAATAGTATCGGTTTCAAAATAAACCACATCGGGATTTTTGGGCTGGAAATTATGTTCATCAGCATATTCAAAAAGATATAATGTCGCCAGAAACGCTGGTACATATCCTGCAGTTTCACGTGGAAGATACCTTCTTAATTGCCAGTAATCGTTAGATCCGCCACTTCTTCTAATGGCTTTAGACACATTCCCTGGTCCAGAATTATAGGAAGCCAGGACCAGGTCCCAGTCTCCGAAAACCCTGTAAAGACTGGCCAGATATTGAGCAGCCGCTTCAGTAGACCTTTCTGGATCCATACGTTCATCTACGTAAGAGCTCACGTCCAGGCCATGCATCTTCCCTGTAGTGAACATAAACTGCCATAAACCAGTAGCTCCAACCCGCGATTTCGCCTTAGGGTTAAGGGCAGACTCCACTATAGCTAAATATTTGATCTCAAGAGGAATATCATACCTGTCCAGTTCCTGTTCAAATAATGGGAAATAATATTTACTTAGCGCCATAAGGCGCTCCATACCCTGCTTATTACGTTTCAGGTAAGAATTAATTACACTTTCAAGGATAGGATTATACTCAACATTAAATGGCGTGCGCGCGTTAAGTTTAGCTAATCGGGCTTTTAAGGTATCTGTAGGAAGTTCTTTATAAACCTCCTTTTCATAATCCTGTTCCCTGATGCTTTTCTGCATACTTTCATACAGATCTGAATTCGTAAGTTCCAGTTTCCATAAGGAATCAACTTTTTTGGCCTGTGGTAGATCTTTTAGCTTAACCTTGGATGAATCCCTTATAGCGGCAGAAATTGGTAATTTATCTCTGTATTCAGGATCAGGTTGTGCAAGTTTGATCTCGGTATCATCGCTCTTCTGAAAAATCTGCACCCTGAAGTTGGCTTTCTCAACCCTCTCCTTGGTCTTTTTTTCCTGCGCCAGAGTAGACATACCGGCCAATAGCAATAACATTATATATTTTCGTCTCAGCATAAGATCATTTTCAATAACAAACGAAAAGTTATCAAACTTCGTACCTGTTTAATTTTTAATTGCTTCAATTCCGGGGAGAGATTTACCTTCAAGCATTTCCAGCATGGCACCACCACCGGTGGAAACATAGCTCACCTTATCTTCAAGGCCGAATTTTTTCACTGCGGCAACAGAATCTCCACCGCCTACTAAAGAAAATGCACCATTTTTAGTAGCCTCTGCGATGGCCTCACCTAATTGTATCGTTCCTTGTGCAAAGGTATCCATTTCGAAAACTCCTAATGGTCCGTTCCAAAGGATGATCTTGGATTTTTTAATTACGTTTGAAAAATTCTGTATTGTTTCTGGGCCTACATCCAGCCCCATCCAGCCATCAGGAATATTATCAACACTTTCTGTTTGAGTGCTGGCCTGTTCAGAGAAACTATCAGCAATCACAGAGTCTACGGGAAGATGAACTTCCACGCCTTTTTCTTTTGCCTTTTTCAATATTTCCAGGGCCAGTTCCTGCTTATCATCTTCAACAAGAGAATTTCCAATATGGCCTCCCTGGGCTTTTATAAAAGTATAGGTCATCCCGCCACCTACAATGAGATGGTCTATTTTATCCAGTATATTTTCTATAACCGTGATCTTTGAAGAAACCTTTGCACCTCCAAGAACTGCAGTAACTGGTTTTTCTGTGCTGTTTAAAACCTTATCCAGGCTTTTTATTTCCTTAGCCAGAAGGTATCCAAAGCATTTATCTTCAAAGAACTTTGCAACCACGGTGGTGGATGCATGTGCACGGTGAGCCGTTCCAAAAGCATCATTCACATATATATCACCTAACCTGGAAAGTTTTTGTGCAAAATCTTCATCACCATTGGTTTCTTCCTCATAAAAGCGAAGATTTTCCAACATCAATATTTCACCTTGTTCCAGACTCTTTGCTGCATTTTCAACTTCTTCACCTATACAGTCTTCTACAAACTTCACTTCTACTCCTAAAACTTCTGTAACCCTGGAAACAATGTGTTGTAAAGAGTATTTACTTTCTTTTCCTTTAGGGCGTCCCAAATGAGACATGAGCACCACACTACCTCCATCTTCAAGAATTTTAATAATAGTCGGTTTTGCTGCCTCGATACGATTCGCATCGGTCACTTCTTTATCCTCGTTAAGGGGAACATTGAAGTCTACACGTATAAGTGCCCTTTTATTATTAAAATTGTAATCGTCTATAGTTTTCATAGAAATGCTTTCTTACAAATATAAATTTTTCCGAAGATAATAAAGCTTATATAATTTTATATTTGCCTATGCTTTTTAACGATATTATTGGTCTACCCCATATAAAAAATCACCTGACCACCACGGCCGACAGAAATCGGATTCCGCATGCCCAACTTTTCACAGGAAAGCCGGGAAGCGGGGCTCTGCCTATGGCGATTGCATACGCCCAATATATTTTATGCGGAAATTCTGGTGGTGAGAATGATAACCCGGAGGCATCCTCCTGCAATCTAAAGTTTAAAAATTTTTCACATCCAGATCTTCATTTTGCGTTCCCGGTTGCGGCAAACGAGAAGGTAAAAAAACACCCTGTTTCCTCTCATTTTTTAGAAGAATGGAGAGGATTTTTAAGGAGTAATCCTTACGGAAGTTTATATGACTGGTATCAGGCTCTGGGAGTTGAGAATAAACAAGGACAAATAAGTGTTCATGAAGCTCAGGAAATTCTGAAATCACTTTCGTTAAAATCGTACGAAGGCGGTTTTAAAGTGATGATCATCTGGATGGCCGATAAAATGAATATAGCCGCTTCAAATAAATTACTTAAGTTAATTGAAGAGCCTCCCAATAACACGGTTTTTATTTTAGTTACTGAAGATGAGGAGAATATCATTCAAACTATAAGATCCCGATGCCAGAGTCTTTACTTTCCACCTTTAAGTGAAGCCGATATTTCTTCTGCACTTTTGGAACGAGAAAATTGTAATGCTCCCCAGGCAAGGAAAATTGCCCATCAGGCCAATGGAGATTACACCAAGGCGCTTCATATACTTAAAAAGGATTCCAGTGATGAGCAATTTGAAGCCTGGTTCATAAGCTGGGTGAGAAGTGCCTTCAAGGCGAAAGGAAATAAATCTACTGTGCTTGATCTGGTAGCCTGGAGTGAAGAACTGGCAGACCTGAACCGAGAAACTCAGAAAAGCTTTCTGTTATATTGTATAGACTTTTTCAGGCAGTCGCTCTTGCTTAATTATAAAGCCAAAACTCTCGTCTACCTGGAACCTACGACCGAAAAATTTAAACTGGAAAATTTCGCGCCATTTATTCATGGCAACAATATAATGGAGATAACCGAGGCTTTGGAAACCGCTATTTACCATATTGAACGCAACGGGAATGCGAAAATCATTTTAACCAATCTCTCAATAAAACTAACCCGATTTTTACATCAAAAAACCGCATAAACATGGAAAACATTACTGCAAACTTAACCGAACTATTAATCCTTATTTTCATTCTAATAACCTTCCTGCAATCTGGTATCGATAAGGTAGCCGATTGGAGCGGAAATACCGGATGGTTAAAAGATCATTTTTCCGGCACATTCCTGGGCGGTATGGTTCCTCTAATGGTTGGTATCATTATGATCATTGAAATAATTACAGGTATTATGGCCTTAGTTGGGATGTGGTGGATAATCGCCTACAATGAAGGCGGAATGGCATTGTACACCTGTGTTCTGGCTTGTATAACCTTATTAATGCTTTTGTTCGGACAGCGTGTAGCTAAAGATTACGCCGGAGCTTTTACAATAACAGGTTATTTTATAGTGTGTATGTTCGGTGTTTATATTCTGAGTTAACAGTTACAGTTAAGCATAAAAAAAAGCTTCAGATTATTCTGAAGCTTTTTTTTTATATAAGATTTAGAGCTTAGTCCTCTACTTCCTCTTCAATTTCCGTTTCTACCTCTTCATCTCCGCCGTAATCTTCATTCAGTTTTTTAAGAATATCCTGCGTGATATCGAGTCCTTCTTCAGCATACATAATATTCGCGCTCTCATTAGATCCGAAGATATAAGTATAGTTATTTTCTTTTCCATACTCTTTTACATAATCCTTGATCTTTTTAACGATAGAATCCATAACAGCCGTACTCTGTTCTCTAAGACGGTTGCTTTGCATTTGCTGCTGCTGCTGTAGCATCTGCTGCTTCTGCATTAACTCCTGCTCTTTCTCCTGGCGTTGAGCCTGAGACATAGATTTCATTTCAGCCTGGTAAGCCTGAACCTCCTGTTGGAAAACACGAGCTACAGAATCCAGTTGCTGTCTAACAGAATCTGATTTTGAAGTGAAATCTGCTTCTACATCTTTCATCTCCTTATATTCCTGAACAATCTTCGTGGTATCTACATAAGCGGTTTTTTGCTCATTACATGAAACCATCATAATTGCAATTGCTGCAACTCCAATAAATCTTTTGATCATAATTTTTTGTTTTGAGAAGCAAATGTATAAAAGTATTTATAGTTCAAAAACCAAAAAGAAGAATGTTATAAAATAATTCTATAGAACTAACTAATGAGATAAACGACCTTTATTTAAAATGAGTGATTTTAAACACCTTTATAGCAATTAAATACCAAAACACAATAAATTACCCTCTAAACTATATCAAAACCGCTTAGAACGGCTTAAAATAGATTTTAGCCCTCTTTTTTGAAGAAATATGTTATTGAAGAGTATTCCCCGGTAGAACCAGCCTTCCTGTTGGATATAAAACCCCGATAAAGAGCATTGAGAATGTTTGAACCGGAATTTTTATTCTTTTCACTTAACATGCTTACATAATATGAATCGAATTTAAGTGGTTTCTCTTCTATGAATTTAAAATTAAATTCTGCCAGTTTTTCTTTTAAGCCATTTCGTGAAAAATGCCATAAGTGTCTTGGCACATCCCAGGCCGCCCAAAATTCTTTATAGTAATTAGCATCGTAAGAATTATAATTTGGAACGGCAATAATCAAAACACCATTATCATTTAAAAGCTTATGGAATTGACTAAGCTTATTCTCCAGGTCTGGCAGATGTTCCAGTACATGCCATAAACTAATAACGTCATATTTGCTTTTCTGAATTTGATCAAGATCCGCTTTTAAATTCAATCCTTTCAAAATGGCAAGTTCCCTTGCAGTTTTATTTGGCTCTACTCCTTCTACGTTCCAGTAATAGGATTTCATCTTATTCAGAAATTCACCCGTACCTGCACCAAAATCCAAAATATCACCCTGTGAAATAAATTCACGAATCCAACCGGCCTTTTTAGATAACATATGTGATTTAACCAGCTGATAAATCCTGTTAAATAAATTTCCTTTAGAATCACTATGGGAAATATATTCTTTGCTTTCGTAATATTTCGCAAGATCTGGAGGTACAGGATCGGTTTTAAGAATACCATTATCCGCCTCGAGAATTTGAAATTTCTCGTTGGTCACCAGATGATCTTTACACACCAAGCCGGTTTCAGAATTTTGCCTTGAAAAGTATTTATTCGTTGTTGAAATCAAAGAAAATATATTTTGTTCCACGTGGAACATATAATTTTTACCTACCCATATAAACAAGTAAAACCGAAATATCATTCGGGCTTACGCCACTAATCCTAGACGCTTGAGAAACTGTAGCAGGTTGCACCTTTTTTAATTTTTCCCGCGCTTCGAAAGACATGGATTTAATATTGGAATAATCGAAATTTTTCGGAATCCGGATATCTTCAAGACGGTTAAGTTTATCAGCATTATTTTTTTCTTTCTCTATATATCCTGAATATTTTACCTGAATTTCGGTCTGTTCAATCATCTCTTCATCCAGGTCATTTTCAGAAATAAACTCCTCTACCCCGCTGAACTGTTTTACATCTTCCATAGTTACCTGAGGTCTCGAAAAGACCTTAAACACCTTATCGCTTTGTTTCATAGGAGATGATTTTCTTCTTTCAAGAACAGGATTCGCCTCTTCTGGGACCAC
>JAHELO010000076.1 GCA_024644145.1 Christiangramia sp. | reverse complement strand
ATTTTCAAAAAAATCGTTACCAACGTAGATATCTGGATACCCGTCGTTGTTAACATCGCCGAGGCCCAGTCCCAGCCCGTAGCCTATTTTACCACTAAATATGCCGCTGGTGGCGGTTACTTCTTTAAATCTGCCACTATCATTTCTATACAGGCGATCTCCGGAAATACTGTCGGTTACCTCACGGTTAGCTCCAATACCATAATTAGCATTGGGATGCACAGAATGATTCATAAGGAACATATCCAGGTCACCATCAAGATCATAATCAAAAAAAGCTGATTGTGTAGATAAGCCTTTGAAATCAAGATTGTAGCTAGCTGCCGATTCTTCGAAATGCGGAATTCCTGATTCGTTGAAACCCTGATTAATATATAATTTATTGGAACCCGTCAGGCTTCTGTAATCTCCTACTTCACAAACGTAGATATCCATAAGGCCATCGTTATTTATATCTACGATAGTTACCCCGGTAGACCAGGAATTATCGGGTAAAATGCCAGCTTTTTCTGATATATCCTCAAATTTGAAATTGCCTTTATTAAGATATAGTTTATCATTGCCCATATTCGAAGCAAAATAAAGGTCGATTAGATCGTCATTATTAAAATCTGCAGCCGCAATACCGGCACCATTGTAGAAATAGAGATAATTTAAAATATTCAGGTTCTTTGTGGTTTTGATTTCATTAATAAATTCTATTCCACTGGATTCAGAAGGTACAAAGCGAAACCTGGTACTTCCTTTATCTATAGCTTCATTTGTACAGGAAAAAATCAGGAAAATACCACACAAGAACAAGACTGATCTACTTAATACCACTCAAATAGGTTTAGCAGGGTTAAATTAAAAGCCTTTCCAAATTACGGAAAGGCTTTAAATAAATTATAAAATCTATTATTTAATAACCAGGATTCTGAGTTAAGTTAGGATTCGTAGACAATGCTGCCGGCGGAATCGGAAATAATAGATAAGTTTCAGAAGAAGCTGGTTTCTCGAAATAGGCATTTAAATATGTTGAGAATCGGATTTGATCATTTCTTCTCCATCCTTCCCAATATAATTCTCTGGCCCGCTCATCAAGAATCTCATCTAAAGTAACAGCACCAAGGTCTGAAGCCCCACGTAATGTTCTTATAGAATTCACCAGAGATTCAGGAGTATCTCCATTTGTGGCGGTACCTCCCCTTAAAATGGCTTCCGCCTTCATTAAAAGTGCATCAGCATACCTAAAATGTACATAATCATTACCCGGTGATCCCAGGTTGGTAAAATCTGGCGGGTATTTAATTACACGAATTCCATTCACTTCATTGGAAGCGGTTAATGAAAAATCTTTAGTAAATGCGAGAGGATTACCGTTTCTGTCCTCAAGAGGAGTACCATCTGCAGCGAATTGCTGACCTAGTAGATAACCTGCATTCATCCCGGTATTACCCTCAAAATAATCTGGTGTAAAACCTCTTCTCATATCCCCGTCTTCATACAAGTCATAAATTTCAGCCAGGGTTACGAAGCCATTCCAGCCATCAGGCTGATTGTTATAATGCAGCGTCATATGCCACCTGGATTGAGTATTCGCCGGGTTATTCCCACGGTCATTTTTACTCACGAAAATATTTTCAGAACTATCTTCAGTATTGGTAGGAGAAAAATTATCGAAATACATAGTTTCCAGATCATATTCTCCTGAAGCGATAATTGCGTCTGTATGTTCTATCACCTTATTCATATCTCCGGTATCGAATGAGAACGGTCCGGCTGAAGCAGCATTTGTACTGGGATCTGTAGCCATATAGACTGCTCTGTTCAAATATGCCTTAGCCAGTAGAAAGTGAGCAGCATTTTGAGTCGCTACTGCAGCGTCTCCTCCGGTTGGTAAATCATTAATAACCTCCTCTAATTCAGAGATTACAAAATTTATTCCTTCAGGGCGGTTCAATGTAATGGAAGGGGGTTGAGTAAGATCCTCACCGGGTTCTCTACCCAAAACCAATCCAAAATTATCCACTAAATGGAAAGAGAAAAATGCTCTTAAAAATCTGGCCTGGGCTGCTTGCGCAGGAGTAGGATCAAATTCCAATACCTGAGTAGACCGGAAAACACCACTTAACAATCCGTTATAAGCACTTTGGATTCGAGGATTGGAGCTTGCCCAGGAATGCGTATGTAAGTTACGCCATACCCCGGCATCATCCCAGTCACCACCCCGTGTGGGCCCAGCGAGCTCATCTGATGTATGTTCCTGCAAAGAGAATATATTATCCTGGGTATCAAATATCCTCATAGCCTGATAAGCTGCAGTTAGCAGTGACCCAGTATCTGTAGTTTCTCTGGCCACCTCACTGTTTACAGTGTCATTTAATTCTTCATCCAGATTGGTACACCCGGTAAGAACTGCGACTGTAAAAAATATTATTAGTAATCTTTTCATAATCATCATTTATTAAAAGTTCGCATTTAATCCTATGGAGAAACTTCTGCTTCTCGGATAGGAAGTGTAATCTATACCAAATGAAGGCACTCCGTCTATAGCTTTATTGACGTTAACCTCCGGGTCAAAACCATCATAAGGAGTGATCACGAACAGGTTTTGTCCTGTAACATATACACGCAGGGTATTGATCCAGTTAATTGAATAATCTTCAGGATATAATGTATATCCTATCGAGGCACTATTCAGTCTTAAGAAATCACCACTATGCAGATCTTTAGTGGATAAGAATGGACCTCCATTCTCTGCATCGGCACCAGAATTCACCTCAGCGTAAGTCGCATTATCGCCATTCCTTACTGCAGCCTTATAAAATAAAGCAGCATTGGTATTATCATATATTTCATGCCCATAAGCACCATTTAAATTGGCGCTGAAATCAAAATTTCTATATGTAGCATTTAACCCGATACCCAGTGTGATATCAGGGTTTGGATCTCCTACAAATGTTCTGTCTGAACTTCTTCCCGGCCCGTCAAAATTAGGATTGATGGTGCCATCGCCATTCACATCTACATAGGTAGGTGCTCCGCTTGCATCATAACCGTTGAATATAGGCAGGTAAAAAGCATATAAAGGCTGGTTATCATATAATAACTGTCCCCTCTGCCCGGTTAAACTTCTACCGTTAATATCGGCGGTTGGGATTCCAATAGGGAACTGGTTGCTAACATTTTTAATCTCATTATCCAGAAAGGCCATGTTGTAGGATACATTAAACGTCCAGTCATCATTATCTACCACACTTGCATTTAATGAAACTTCTACCCCTTCATTTACAATTTCTATATCCTGAAAGTTGGTCCAGTAATTCACATCTGGAGCCGGTTGAATGGCCGGTAATCTAAATAACAGATCTTTTGTTTTACGGGTAAAATAATCCAGTGACCCTGTGATACGGTCATCAATTAGTCCGAAATCAATACCAATCCCAAACTGCTCTGTTGTTTCCCATTGCAGGTCCGGGTTTGCGACATTTACCTGCTGTATTGCAGATCCGTCATCTGTAGGACCAAACTGGGTTTGCGCTGACCCTGCAGGAAATTCCTGGTTCCCGGTAAGCCCCCAACTTCCCCTAAGTTTCATATCTGATATCGCTTCAGGTAAAAAACCTTCTTCTGATAGTCTCCATGCAACTCCAACAGAAGGGAAATAACCGTATCTGTTATTTTCCCCGAATTTACTTGAACCATCTGCCCTTAAAGTTGCCGTTAGCAAATACTTGCTTAAATAGTTCAGGTTTCCTCTACCAAAATAAGACTGAATTTCAGAAGACGGGTTGAAATAAGCAGTTGTTTCTGTAGGTTGGAAGGTTGAAGCGTACCCAATATCTTTGATATACTTGTCCTGGTCTGCGATTCTAAAATCCCGACCAATAATTCTGTTTCCTTTTGCTTCAAATGCTCCAAAAGAATATCCAATTACAGCATCAATTTTTAATTCTTCGGTTACTTGAGAATTATAAGACAAGGTATGTTCAAATAATTTATTGAAATTATAGGTGTCCTCATAAGAAGCCACACCCCGGTTTAAGGTATTGTTGGTATTAAAATCACTTGAAATCGCAGTTCTACGTGTGGATTCACTTCTATCTAAACCAACACTGAATTTATAATCAAGACCTTCAGTAAGATTAACGGTAGCTGAGAGGCTAACAAGTATCTTAGAAGTTTCTGTAAGATCTTCAAAAAGATCTATAAAAGCCACAGGGTTTCTTTGGTTATCACTTGGCTGATTATAGGTGCCATCGGCATTAAAGAAAGGCCTGGTAGGATTCCATCTTAATGCTGAAGACATAAGATCCCCTTCTGCAGAGGCATTCTCAAAGATCGCCTCACCATCATCTTTTATATATGAATAGATCACATTCGATTTGAAAGTTACCACATCATCAAAAGCCCGTTGGGTTAAATTAATATTACCGGTGTACTTTTGCTGTCCTGTTCCTTTAACTATCCCTTCCTGGTCAAGGTATCCTAAAGACATTCTAAAATTACCAGTTTCGCCTCCAGAGCCATAAGAAAAATCATGCTGTTGGGTAAAAGCTGTACGTAAGATAGAACCTAATGGATCTACACGCGCTCCAAGATCTGGATCTGCATTACCTACACTACCTGCAATTCGAGGATAGTCTTCTGCCGATATCATATCATATTCATTAGCGATTTTACTGGTTTGAAAAGAAGAATTAAAACTAATTTGCGGTTTACCGCTTCTTCCTCCTTTTGTGGTGATCAAAACCACACCATTTGCCCCACGCGAACCGTAGATTGCGGTTGCAGAAGCATCTTTCAAGATATCTATACTTGCAATATCACTGGAATTTATAAATGCCAAGGGGTTCGTAGAACCTCGTCTACCCAGACCTACATCAGATCCCGGGCTAACATCTCCTCCACTTAATGGCACACCATCTACAACGATTAATGGATTATTCCCTGCACGAATAGAAGACGTACCCCGTACACGAATGTTGGCTGCGGCTCCTGGCTCCCCACTCGCGGAGGTGATCTGGACACCTGCCACCCTACCTTGTAGTAACTGGTCTGGGGAGGTATTAATACCTTTATTGAATTCGTCAGATTTTACTGAAGAAACAGCACCTGTTGCATCTCGCACTGTAGTTTGACCATACCCGATAAGAACAACCTCTTCAAGTTCTGAGGCATCTGTAGCCAGATTAACATCTATGGTTGATCTACCATCTACTGGTACTTCCTGGGTTACAAACCCCACAAAACTAAAGACTAAAGTTGCATCTGCCGGTACATTATCCAGTGTATATTTCCCGTCAAAATCTGTGGTAGTTCCTGTAGAAGTACCTTTAATTGCAACGGTCGCACCCGGTAGCGGGCCCGTTTCATCTGTAACCGTCCCGGTGACCGTTTGCTGCGCACTCGCCATCCCATATAACAGGAATAGAGTTGCAAACAAAAAGCTCCTGAAGATAATTTGTTTCATAAGAAAAAGTTTTAGTTGGAAAATGTTCAGAAATCTTCTCTGAATCAGGTTAAATTTATGTAAATATTCGTGATTCACACCATAAACACCTGAAAATCTGACAATAAACAGGTATTAAAAATAAAGATTCCACAGATTTTTAAGTAATAATTTAGCGACTTAATAAACCGTATTTCCAGTGATTAGCATATGAATTTCGATTCCTTCCTTTATAAAGACATGGCCTTACCATTGCCAAGTTCGGCAATCGGGCCACAGGCAATGTATTCGCCCGGAATGGGATCATACCACATAATATTCTCTCCTACATGTTCGCTGTTTGTCCAGGCCCATATAGCCATATCCCTCACGCTGGTCAAATATGCATAAGCTCCGGCATCAACATCTAATTCTATAGGTGTTTCCTGTTCCTGAGCATCCTGAGTTTCGGTATTTCTTTTAGCGTACTCTTCTTTTTTTGCTGGTGTGGCCTTTAAATATTTTTTTAAAAGGATTTCAAAATCCTCATCATTCCCTTCACCCTGTTCTTTACCAAATTCCGTTTGAAAGGCTCTGGCAAAGGCATCAGCAGCCTTTTGAAACCTATCAACCCTTTCTTCATCTGCAACTTCATCCATATACGCATCGATAAATTGAGGGATATTAAGATCACTGGCTCCCGGGGTATCGGTAGAAGGCAAAATGATATTTAAAATCTTTTTAAGTGAATAACCATGAGCAGCAGTCAGGAACACCGGCTGCCAATCGTATTCGGGTTCGCTCCTGCAACTTTGTAAAAGTCCTAAGGTAGATGGACCTACTATAAAAATTCCAGCGCCCAGACCTATATTCTTTAATGCTTCTCTTCTTTTCATGATCTATATTATTTAAGCATTTGATTTTTCAAAATTTTTCGAGGCATGATCTGCAGCTCTTGCGGTCATTGCCATATAGGTGAGTGAAGGGTTTTGGCAACCCGCCGAAGTCATAAAGGCGCCATCTGTAACATAAACGTTTGCAACTCCGTGTACCTGATTATTACCGTTCAAAACCGAAGTTTTAGGATCGCGTCCCATTCGGGCCATTCCCATTTCATGAATTCCCAAACCAGGGGCACCTATATCATCGTAACCGCTTACATCTTTAAAACCCGCTTTTTCAAGCATCTCAACTGCCTGGGATACCATATCTTCACGCATCTTCAGTTCATTTTCCTTGAATTCGGCGTCAAATGTGACGGTTGGCAGGTCCCACTCATCGAGCTTATTATAATCCAGGCTCATTTTATTTTCATGATAAGGTAAAGTCTCACCAAATCCCATTAAGCCCATATTCCAACCTCCCGGCTTTATCATTGCATTTTTTAGGTCTTCCCCATAGGCGGCTTCGGCAACGGCCTCAGACCAATTAGTCCTGCTGGCTCCACCCTGATACCCATAGCCTCTTATAAAACCTAGATCTTTCTCATTACCATTCAAATTCCGGAACCGTGGCAGGTAAATGCCGTTCGGTTTCCTGCCTTTATAATACTTATCATGAAAACCGTCGTAGTTACCAGAGGCTCCTGCTTTAAAATGATGATCCATCACGTTATGGCCCAGTTCCCCAGAATCATTTCCCATTCCCTCCGGAAACCTGTCAGATTTTGACTGCATCAGGATACTTGTAGATGCTACTGCCGAGGCACAAAGGAAAATCACATTTGCTTTGAACTGCATGGTTTCCTTAGTGTTAGTATCGATAACCTTTACTCCTGAAGCTCTTTTAGTTTCAGGGTCGTAAATAACCTGACTCACAACAGAATTTGGTCGTAAGGTCATATTCCCGGTTCTATCGGCAGCAGGCAAGGTGGAAGA
>JAHELO010000075.1 GCA_024644145.1 Christiangramia sp. | reverse complement strand
GAACTTAATGCTATCAGTAAAGGTGCGATCGATATTCTTCTTGAAAATGGAAGAATAGGAATTCTTCACCTTGTGGCTAGGCAGTACATCGTTTTGTTCAACGAACTTAATAATGTACAACAAGCAGTGGTAACTACTGCTATACCTTTAGATGCTGCACTTGAAAAAGTGATCCTTGCGAAAGTTAAGGAGCTAACAGGATCTGAAGCCAGCCTTAAAAATGTGATCGATGATAGTATCATTGGTGGATTTGTTTTGAGAGTTGGAGATTTGCAGTATGATGCAAGTGTTTCCAGAAATCTTAACAGGCTTAAAAGAGAATTAAAAGACAACACATACGTTTCAAAAATTTAATTAAAACCGGTACGCTCACGCATACCATTTTATCTTGAATAATTATGGCAGAAGTAAATCCTGCTGAAGTATCAGCAATATTAAAACAACAATTATCAGGTTTTGAATCCAAGGCCTCTTTAGACGAAGTAGGTACCGTTCTAACCGTAGGTGACGGTATTGCTAACATTTACGGACTGGCTAATGCTCAATATGGAGAATTGGTTCAGTTTGAAAGTGGTCTTGAAGGGATCGTTCTTAACCTTGAGGAAGACAATGTTGGGGTAGTACTTTTAGGTCCTGCAAAGGAGATTAAAGAAGGTTCTACGGTAAAAAGAACTCAGCGAATTGCTTCTATCAATGTAGGTGAAGGGATTGTAGGTCGTGTAGTTGATACACTCGGTGCTCCAATTGATGGTAAAGGTGCAATTGAAGGAGAAACTTTCGAAATGCCACTTGAGCGTAAAGCGCCAGGTGTAATTTATCGTCAGCCTGTAACTGAGCCATTACAAACTGGTATTAAGTCTATCGATGCCATGGTACCGGTAGGAAGAGGTCAGCGTGAATTGGTAATTGGTGACCGTCAAACTGGTAAAACAGTGGTTGCTATCGATACCATTCTAAACCAGAAAGAATTTTACGATGCCGGTGAGCCGGTTTATTGTATATATGTAGCTATTGGACAAAAAGCTTCAACTGTTGCGGCTATCGCCAAGACTCTTGAAGACAAAGGAGCTTTAGCTTATACTACCATTGTTGCCGCAAATGCATCAGATCCTGCTCCTATGCAGGTTTATGCTCCTTTTGCCGGTGCTGCAATTGGTGAGTATTTTAGAGACACAGGTAGACCTGCATTGATTGTTTATGATGATCTTTCAAAGCAGGCTGTTGCTTACCGTGAGGTATCTCTTTTACTTCGTCGTCCACCAGGACGTGAAGCATACCCAGGGGATGTATTCTTCCTTCACTCAAGACTTCTTGAGCGTTCAGCGAAGGTGATCGCTGATGATGATATCGCAAAGCAAATGAACGACCTACCAGATAGTCTTAAGGACAAGGTAAAAGGTGGTGGATCGCTTACGGCCCTTCCTATTATCGAAACTCAGGCAGGTGACGTTTCAGCATATATTCCAACCAACGTAATTTCGATTACAGATGGTCAGATCTTCTTAACATCAGATTTATTTAACTCCGGGGTTCGTCCTGCGATTGATGTGGGTATTTCTGTATCTCGTGTTGGTGGTGCCGCTCAGATCAAGTCTATGAAGAAGGTTGCCGGTACATTAAAACTAGACCAGGCTCAGTATCGTGAACTTGAAGCATTTGCTAAGTTTGGATCTGATCTTGATGCAGCTACGATGAATGTGATCGAAAAAGGTAAGCGTAACGTGGAGATCCTTAAGCAGGGTCAAAATGATCCTTACCCGGTAGAAAACCAGATCGCGATCATTTATGCAGGATCAAAGAATCTTTTAAGAGATGTTCCTGTAGAAAAGGTGAAAGAATTCGAATTGGAATACCTTGAGTTCCTTAACCAAAAGCATAGAGGTACTTTAGATACTCTTAAGGCAGGAAAGCTTACAGATGAAGTAATTGATACTTTAACTCAAACTGCCAAAGAACTTTCAGCTAAGTATAAGAACTAGTATTGAGTACAGGGATTAAAGGTGTTTCATCTTTAATCCCGGTATTTACTAATATAATTTATAAAGGTATTGTTCGGTTCTTCAAAAAACTGGTCAATATTCAATACTAAATAAAAATGGCAAACTTAAAAGAATTACGTAGCAGGATCACTTCGGTTTCTTCAACCATGCAGATCACCAGTGCCATGAAGATGGTATCGGCTGCCAAGTTGAGCAAAGCTCAGGATGCAATTACATCCATGAGGCCTTATGCCGAGAAACTTACTCAATTGCTACAGGATTTAAGTGCTACTTTGGATGATGACTCTGGAAGCAAATTTGCTGAAGAGCGTGAGGTGAATAATGTATTGATCGTTGCCATTTCCTCTAATAAAGGTCTGGCCGGTGCATTTAACACCAATATCATCAAGAAGGTAAAAAACAAGATCCAGAACGAATATCAGGGTAAGAACGTTGAAGTTTTTACACTTGGTAAGAAAGCTAATGACATTCTTAAAAAGACTTCAGGAGTTTATAAGAATGATAATGCTATTTTCGACGATCTAAGTTTTGACAATGTTTCTGAAATTGCTGAAGAATTGATGCAGGTATTTTTGGATGGGAAATACGACAAGATCGATGTTGTATATAACCAGTTCAAGAACGCAGCTACTCAGTATGTAATGGATGAGCAGTTTTTACCAATCGAAAAGTTTGAAAGCGATAGCGACAAGCAGTTGGATTATATTTTCGAGCCTTCTAAACTGGAGATCGTTAAAGATCTTATTCCTAAATCTTTAAAAATGCAACTTTTTAAAGCACTTAGGGATTCCTTTGCAGCTGAACATGGTGCCCGTATGACGGCAATGCATAAGGCTACAGATAACGCGAAGGAGCTTAGGGATGACCTTAAACTTTCATATAACAAAGCTAGACAGGCTTCTATTACCAATGAGATCCTTGAGATCGTTGGTGGTGCTGAAGCATTGAACGGATAAACTTTAGCCTGCTTTAATAAAGCAAGTATAATAAAACAAGATTATAAAGCCCTCTATACAGAGGGCTTTTTCTTTGGTACAGGTTTTGTTTTAAGCCTTATATCTAAAAACCGATCGTTATGATGAAGACACTCTTTTTTATGGCAGCTATATTTACGCTGGTGTTATTTGCATCCTGTGGGAGCAATCAAAATTTACAGGAACGAGCCCCGGCGCAGTTCAATCAAGCCTACTATACCTATAATTCCAATGGTATTGAATTAAACATCCCGGTGATTTCAATCCAGGACGAGATTATTAGTCTTGATGCAGTTTATTTTCACGGAATGAAATCACCCCTTTTAAAAAGTGAAGCCAAACCAAACCTGTATATCGCTCAATTCAGAATGGGAAGTGGGGAGATGGTAATGCACGAAGATGCCTCACAGGAGTATGGGAATAAACCACCACAATTGCCTGCAGAAAGTCCATTTTCTATAGAGCAGGACGAAGCTGTTATTGTTTTCACTCAGGATGAGAAAACGAAATATTATAAACTAACTGGAATTGTGGAAAAGGATTAAGGTTAAAGCTTTTATAATCCTGATTTATTCAGATATTTGTAAGAAACCAACCTGCTCCAGTTGAGTACTTTTAAGAAACTCTTTCAACAAACTTTTATTTATGGTTTGGCAACTGTATTGCCAAGAATGCTCAGTTTCTTATTAGTTCCCTTATACACCGAAGTTTTGCCAAAGGAAGAATATGGTGAAATTTCGGTGATCTTTGCATACTTCGTGCTTTTCAATGTAGTTCTGGCCTATGGCATGGAAACTGCATTTTTCAGGTTTTATAATAAGCAATCGAACAAAGCTGAGGTGCTAAACACCTCGGGAATATCCCTAGTTATTTCTTCATTGGTATTTTTTGCAGCTGCATTTATAACACGGGATTGGATCTCTGTAATTACTGGAATACCCCTTGAATATATTCAATTAGCGATCTGGATATTATTGCTGGATGCTTTGGTTATTATTCCTTTTGCCTGGCTCAGGGCATCTGAAAGACCAATGCGCTATGCTGTAATAAAGATTCTGAATGTTGCTGTTAATTTTGGACTTAATGTCTTCTTTCTACTTTTCCTTAGGGACCTGGCAGGAAATTCTACGATCTTCAGTTCTATCTATGTGTCCGATTTTGAAATAGGCTATGTGTTTATTGCAAATCTAATAGCCAGTGCTCTTACCTTAGGATTAATGGCACCATTTTATTTCAAGATAGATTTTAAATTTAATTTGAATCTATGGAAGTCCATGATGAAATATGCTTTTCCGGTGCTGGTTGCCGGAATAGCCTTTTCCATTAATGAAGTTTTTGATAGGTTAATGCTGGATTATTTGTTGCCGGCAGATATCGCGCGATCTGAGATTGGTGCATATTCTGCATGTTATAAGCTGGCACTTTTTATGACCCTATTCGCTACCGCTTTTAGACTGGGAATAGAACCTTTCTTTTTTAGTCATGCCGAAACAAAAAATGCGGCTAAAACCTATGCCCAGATCACAAACTATTTTGTGGTCTTTGGCAGCCTTATCCTGGTAGGGGTCATTGTTTTTGTTGATGTCCTTAAGCTGATCCTAATTCAAAATGACACGTATTGGGAAGCTATGGAAATTGTTCCGCTTATCTTACTCGCAAACTTATTCCTTGGTATCTATCACAATTTATCTGTTTGGTATAAGGTTACAGATCGCACGAAATTCGGCGGGTATATCTCCGTTGCCGGTGCTGTACTTACCATAGTGCTTAACCTGCTCCTTATTCCTGTGATAAGTTATACAGGCTCTGCTATCGCCACCCTGGGGGCGTATGGATTAATGATGATGCTTTCATTCTATTACGGGCAAAAGCATTACCCTATCCCATACGACCTGAAGAAGATTGGCGGCTATCTTGCTTTGTCAATTTTTATTTCAGCCTTATCGTTTTATGTATTCCGCGGAAATTATTTTGTGGGGATCCCGTTATTATTGGTATTTATCGGGATAGTTTATCTTTCAGAAAAAGAACAAATTCTTAAAATCATACGATCTTAAATTATGGAGGTTAAAATTATAAACAAGTCGGCACACAAGTTGCCGCATTACGAAACAGATTTTTCAGCAGGAATGGATCTTCGGGCGGATATCGATGAGCCCGTAACATTAAAACCATTAGAGCGCGCTATCGTTAAGACAGGTTTGTTTATGGAGCTCCCGCTTGGGTATGAAGCTCAGGTGAGACCAAGAAGCGGACTGGCTGCAAAAAAGGGTATTACTGTATTAAATGCTCCCGGCACAATAGATGCAGATTATCGCGGGGAGATAGGGGTGATACTCGTAAATTTGTCTAATGAAGAGTTTGTGATCAATAATGGAGAACGTATTGCCCAAATGGTGATCGCCAAACATGAACATATATCATGGGAAGAAGTAGATATTCTTGGTGAAACATCCCGTGGTGCAGGGGGCTTTGGAAGCACCGGACATAAATAATTAATATTAAAAAATCAGAATGAAAATTATCGTACCAATGGCAGGACGTGGTTCACGTCTTCGTCCACATACTTTAACCGTACCAAAACCGTTAATTCCTATAGCAGGCAAACCTATAGTTCACCGTCTGGTGGAAGATATAGCGAAAGTGCTTGACGAAAAGATTGATGAAGTCGCATTTATTATCGGAGAAGATTTCGGTTCTAAGGTAGAACAGGATCTTATGAAGATCGCCAATAGCCTCGATGCTAAAGGGACAATCTACTATCAGGATAAACCCCTTGGTACCGGACATGCTATCATGTGTGCAAAAGAATCTTTAAGCGGTCCTGCGGTAGTGGCTTACGCTGATACTCTTTTTAAAGCAGATTTCAATCTTGATAAGTCGGCAGATGCTGTTATGTGGGTTAAAAAGGTAGAAAACCCTTCTGCCTATGGTGTTGTTAAGCTAAACGATAAGAATGAGATCACAGATCTTGTTGAAAAACCGGAAGAATTTGTCTCAGACCTTGCAGTTATTGGGATCTATTATTTTAAAGATGTAGAGATCCTAAAGAATGAACTTCAGGGTGTACTGGATGCGAAACTTACCCGTGGTGGAGAATATCAGATCAATGATGGAATAGAAGCAATGCGGAAAAATGGATTGAGGTTCGTCCCTGGGAAAGTGGATGAATGGATGGATTGCGGAAATAAGAATGTGACCGTGGAAACCAACGGGAGAATGCTTAACTTCCTTCATCAGGATGGTGAAAAACTTATTTCTGATTCTGTGAAGATCAAAGACTCTGAAATTACTGAACCATGCTATATTGGCGAGAATGTAGAATTGATAAATGCCAAAATAGGTCCTAACGTTTCAGTAGGAGACGGCACGAAAATTGAAAATTCAACAATACAGAACAGTCTTATTCAAACCTTCGCAGAAATAAAAAATGCCAGGCTGGATAATGCCATGATCGGGAATCATGCTAAATTTAATGGCGATTTTACCCAGATAAGTATTGGAGACTATTCGGTATTAGAATAACCCCTTTTTATGAGAAACCTGATTATCATTCTAATGGTTGCGTGTACGGCACTTCCCCTGAGAAGTCAGGAACTGCCGCGCCTCTTTTTGGATGTTAATCAGGATGATCTGGGAAATGTAAGTGATCAATTCCAGGAATATTTTTTTGAAGCACTAAAGCAAAAGGGGATTGAGAACTATGAAAAAGCTATCACCGCTCTTGAAAAATGCCTTGAGCTGAATTCAGAAAAAGCGGTGGTATATTTCGAATTGGGAAGAAATTACAGGGAGCTTAAAAAGTATGATAAGTCTATTGAGAATTTAAATAAGGCACAGGAACTAGCGCCAAAACAAGAGTCTATACTAGTCTATCTTTTCCAGACCTATGGCATGACGCAGGATTATGATGGTGCCATAGCTACGGTTAAAAAACTTATCCCATTAGACGAAGGTTATAAAGAAGATCTGGCAAACCTATATTTCCTTAATGAAGATTATGAGCTGGCCCTTAAATTACTGGACGACCTGGATCGCGATCTGGGAGCCAC
The DNA here is from genome assembly GCA_024644145.1 of Christiangramia sp. GTDB lineage: Bacteria > Bacteroidota > Bacteroidia > Flavobacteriales > Flavobacteriaceae > Christiangramia. The sequence goes on along the minus strand of JAHELO010000075.1, from coordinate 298 downwards.
GAGCTATCGCAATTCATTAAGGCGACAGGTTTATGCCCGCACTAATAATACTGGAGCGCAAATAGATAATTTGCAGGAAAGCATATCTGCTAATCCAGATGTGGAACAAAATTACCTTAACCTGATATACATTTACAGCGAACAGGGCGAAGATGAAGAAGCCTTTAGGGTAGCACAGGAGCTTTTAGCGACCAATCCCGGCTCTTCGCTTGCTCACCTGGCTCTTTATAAGTTTTATCTGGATAAGGATAATACAGACGCTGCAGTGGCTTCTATGAAAATCGTTTTTAAAAGTGAA